>DATFEC010000280.1:0-2267 GCA_035251655.1 Candidatus Limnocylindria bacterium
AGAGCCAGCCCCGGAAGGCCCGGTTCAGCAACGGCAGGATCACGTAGACCCACGAGCGGAACCAGCAGGACGGTGACCAGGAATGTTCGCAGCGGCAGCGGCCACGTCTCCATGAATGGGCCGAGCACGGCGAGGGTCAGGGTCAGGGCGGGGTAGACCGCCAGCCAGGTGATCACCGCCTGCTTGTAGCGGGGCGGTCGGGCGGGCGGCGACGGAGCCGGCTGATCGGTCATCGGGAACCTCCTGTCGGCAGGCTACACAATGGCCGGCGTACCGAACCCGCCCGGACTCTCAGCTCGCCCCGAGCAGGGCGGCGATCTCGCGGGCGTTGGTCGTGCCGTAGTTGGCGTAGCAGTTGTTCATCAGCAGGTGGAGCTCCTTGGCATCGGTGGCGGCCTCCTCGACGCGATCGACCCACTCCCCGAGCTCCTTCTGGTCGTATAGGTACCGGAACCGTTCGACCACCGGGATGCCCCGCGCCTCCCAGGTCTCGACCCGACGGCCGTGGAAGCGGACCACGGCCAGGGCCGGTGAGGTGACCGCGACCATCGGCGGCAGCGACGATTTCATGCCCTGCGGCTCGTCGACCATGACCAGCGCGATGCCGTGCTTCTCGAGGAACTCCAGGGTTCGGCCCACGTTCTTGTCGTTGAGCCACGACCCATGCCGGAACTCCACCGCCAGGTCGATGTCCCCCAGCCGCTCCTTGGCCTCGAGGATCGCCTCGCGGCTCTCGTTCGACGGGAAGACCCAGCGCGGATACTGGAGGAAGACCGCGCCAAGCTTGCCGGACGAGTAGAGCGGCATGATCCCGTCCCGGAACGCGGCCCAGATCGCATCGCGGATCTCGGCGGGCAGGTCCTTGGCGTAGACCCGCTTCTTGTCGAGCAGCTCCACCGGCAGCTCCTCGCGGATCTCCTTGGGCAGGCGCTTGACCTCCGACGGCTGCGCGCTCATCAGGGCGTGGGCCTTGATGTCGAACCGGAAGTCGGGCGGCGTTCGCTCCATCCACGCCTCCCCCATCCGCCGGGTCGGCAGGGCGTAGTAGGTGGCGTCGACCTCGACGACGGGGAACTGGGTCGCGTAGAAGCGCAGCCGTTCCTCGGGCGTGTCCGCATCGGTCGGGTAGAACACCCCGGGCGCGGTCATGGTCGGATCGGTCCACGAGGCGGTACCGATGCGGACCGTCGACTGACCGATGGACAATGGCTCGGCCGCCGCTTCGGCGACCTTCCTCGCCCGCCGGTTCGCCGCCTCCGGCCCCGGGTCGTGATTGGCCGCCGGCATCAGCTCTCAGGCCGCCACGAGGTGTAGCGCGGCGGCCACGAATCCGGATCGCCCCGCTCGCCGAAGAGCGCATGGCTGATCGCCAGCTCGAAGAGCGGATAGTCGTCGCCTGGCTTGAACGGCCAGACCGCGACCGCCCGATCCCGCGCCTCGCCGTCCGTGATGAGGCTGGCGCGACCCCGGACCAGGAACTCGTGGGGCACGGCCGGATCCTGGAACGCGTGGAGGGAGTACCGGCCGTCTTCGACCAGGTCCCTTGCCTTGGCCGACTTCGACTGGACGAAGACGAGAAGCCGGTCGTCCACGATGCCAACGTTGACCGGGTGCGTTCGGGGCAGTCCCTCGCCCGCCACCGTGGTCAGGTACGCGTCCCACGCGCCGCCGTGCTCGAGCAACTTGCGCCCGCTTGCCGCCAGCTCTGGCGCGCCCTTCTCGAATTCGCCCCAGGTCGCCACGGACAGATTGTCTCCGGTCCGCGTATCTAAGCGGGCACGCCCTCGTAGGCCTCGCGCAGCTCCTCGACGTTCAGCTTCTTCATCTGGAGCATGGCCTCCATCGCGCGCTTCGCGCCTTCGCGATCCGACCCCTCGAGGTACTCGTTCAGCTGCCGCGGGACGACCTGCCACGAGAGGCCATATCGGTCCTTCAGCCAGCCGCAGACGCTGTGTTCGCCACCGCCCTGGACCAGGGCATCCCAGTACCGATCTACCTCGGCCTGGTCAGTGCAGTCGATGCTGAACGACACGGACTCGTTGAATTTGAATTCTGGCCCGCCGTTGATGCCGACGAACGGCTGCCCGGCAATGGTCCACTCGACGGTCAGGACCATCCCCGCGGGGCCGCTGGGCGTGTCCGCGGGCGACCGCGAAACCTTCGTGATCTTCCCGTCGGGAAAGACCGATGTGTAGAACTGGGCGGCTTCTTCCGCGGTTCCGTCGAACCACAGGTTTGGGGTGATCTTGTTCACGATGCGACCTCCG
>DATFEC010000011.1:0-3385 GCA_035251655.1 Candidatus Limnocylindria bacterium
CCGGCTCTATCGGCCTTCCCCGCTGATCCGGGCGCTGGGCCTGGAGCGGGCGCTCGATACCCCGGCTCGCATCTACTACAAGAACGAGAGCGTTTCCCCCGCGGGGTCGCACAAGCCCAACACGGCGGTGGCCCAGGCCTATTACAACCAGGCCGAAGGCGTCCGCCGCCTGACGACCGAGACCGGCGCCGGCCAGTGGGGCAGCGCCCTCGCCTTCGCCGGGGCGCTGTTCGGGATCGAGACCAAGGTCTTCATGGTCAAGGTCTCGTACGAGCAGAAGCCGTTCCGTCGGAGCTTCATCGAGACGTTCGGGGCGCAGGTCGTGGCCTCGCCCTCGACCGAGACCAACGCGGGCCGCCAGATCCTGGCCTCGGATCCGGATTCGACGGGCAGCCTGGGCATCGCGATCAGCGAGGCCGTCGAGGAGGCCGCTACCCGGGAGGACACGAAGTACTCGATCGGGAGCGCGCTGAACCACGTCCTCCTCCACCAGACCGTCATCGGCCAGGAGGCGATCAAGCAGATGGAGATGGCGGGCGACGTGCCCGATGTCGTCATCGGCTGCGCGGGCGGCGGCTCGAACTTCTCGGGCATTGCGTTTCCGTTCCTCCGCGACCGTCTGACGGGGCACTCCTCGACGCGCTTCCTGGCGGTCGAGCCGGCATCCTGTCCGAGTCTGACCCGCGGCGAGTATCGGTACGACTTCGGCGACACGGTGGGGATGACGCCGCTGCTGAAGATGCACACCCTGGGCCACGAGTTCCGGCCGGCACCGATTCACGCCGGCGGGCTGCGCTACCACGGCATGGCGCCGCTCGTCTCGCACCTGTACGAGCTGGGCTTCCTCGAGGCGAAGGCCTATGGGCAGAACACGTGCTTCGAGGCCGCGGTCCAGTTCGCCCGGACCGAGGGGATCATCCCGGCCCCTGAGTCGAGCCACGCTATCCGGGCGGCCATCGACGAAGCCCTCGAGGCTCGCGAGGCGGGGGAGGCTCGGGTGATCCTGTTCAACCTCTCCGGCCATGGCTACTTCGACATGGCGGCCTACGATCAGTACCTGGCCGGGGAGCTGACCGATGTCGAGTACGAGCCCCTCGCCTCGCCCGAAGCCGAAGTGGAACCAGCCGCCGTGGCGTAGGACGTTTCGGATGCCTCCGCGTCGGGGTGCCAGGCCCTCGTGGTGCCCCGGGCGCACCCTGGGGCGGGACCCATCGGTGCGCAGGAACAACACATCTGTGCGGCCGACCTCACCAGACTGGGGCGAACGGCAAGCAACCCGATACGCGAACTGGGCCGTAGGTACTGGGCAGCAGCAGGACCCACTGCTACGCTCCGCCATCGGCCGCCAATGAACCAGCCCCCCTGGCAGGGACGGGGTACGGATCAGATCCGTACCCCGTTTCCTGTTCTGGCGCTACCCTTACGCATGGCCCGCGCAACGTGGAACGGCACCGTCATCGCCGAGAGCGACGAGTTCGAGCTCGTCGAGGGCAACGTCTACTTCCCGCCGGACTCGGTGCGGACCGAGTACCTCCAGCCAAGCGACACCCATACGGTTTGCTGGTGGAAGGGCACCGCCAGCTACTACACCCTCGTCGTCGATGGCGCCGAGAACCGCGACGCGGCGTGGTACTACCCCGAAGCCTCGGCAGAGGCCAAGAAGGTCGAGGGGTACGTGGCTTTCTGGAAGGGCGTGACCGTCGAGCGGTGAGGTCGACCGGCTAGGGCAGCCCCGTCAGCTGCAGCCCGTAGCCCGCGATGCTCAGCTCCAAGACGCTGGCCTCCACCTCGTACCGCACGACGTCGGCGCTGAGGACGGTGAGCATTGCCTCCTCCATCTCCGCGGCAGCACCCTCGCACGCGACCCGGGTCAAGGCGATGTCGCCGAATCGGATCGTGTCCGCCCGGACCTCCGCCCCACCGCTCCCTGTGTTGCACCCGGTGTTGATCATGACCAGCTGGTCGTCGGTGAAGACCATGGTCGCGAGCACGTCCTGCGGCACGCTGGACATGGCGTCGCCGGAAAGGATCGCGGACACTGTCCAGACGGGACCGACGAGTGGCAGGTCCGGGTCGGCCACCTCGCGATCGAGGAGCCTGATCACGGTTTCGCCCTCCTCGAGGACCAGCTCATCTCCACTGGCGCTGACCAGGGGCTGCGAACCGAGGAACGCGAACAGCCACTCGTCCTGCTCGGCGAGCGCGGGATCGCATCCCATCTCCGTCATCGCGCCGCCCGTGATCGCGAGCACCCCACCGTCGATCCGGTACATGGCGCCGAAATGGTTGCAGCCAGCGTGGGCGGCCAGCATGCCCTCCTCATCGAAGGCGATCCGGATCCGGGTCCCGGCAACCAGCGGTTGCGCCAGACCGCCGACGGTGACCGACGTGGAGAGGAACTCGCGCCCGGACAGGTCGGGACTGCCGCTGCCCGGCAGGAGATTGCAGCCCGCCGCCAGCATGACCAGCAGCGCGGCGCCACCCAATCGTGAGATGGTCATCCCGTGCATGTGACGCTCCCCTCGCCCGTGCGGTTCCCATCATGCGACGCTGATCGACGGCTGTGAAGTTCGGACTTCAGATCAGCTCCTTCACGTGGCCCGGCGGCGCAGCCGCTATCGGTCCCACGCTCGCCCGGGTCGTCCGGGCCGCGGACGACGCCGGCTTCGATTCGATCTGGGTCATGGACCACTTCTTCCAGATCCGCGGACTCGGGCCGCCGGAGGCGCCGATGCTCGATGGGCAGACCGCGCTCGGCTTCATGGCCGCCCATTCCGAGCGAGCGCGGCTGGGGCTCATGGTCGGCGGGATCCACTACCGCCCGCCGGGGATCTGGATCAAGGCCACGACTACCCTCGACGTGCTCTCCGGCGGGCGCGCGTGGTTCGGGATTGGCGCAGCCTGGAACGAAGAGGAGTCCATGGGCCTGGGCTGGCCCTTCCCGCCGCTCCGCGAGCGGTTCGAGATGCTCGAGGAGACGCTCCAGATGGCCCACGCGATGTGGACCGATGGCAGCGGGACCCAGGGCCGCCACGACGGGAAGCATTACACCGCGACCCGGCTCCTGAACTCGCCGCAGTCGATCAGCCGGCCGCGGGTGCCGATCATGATCGGCGGCGGCGGCGAGCGGAAGACGCTGCGCCTGGTGGCGCACTATGCCGATGCCTCGAACGTGTTCGGCGACCCGGATACCCTGCGCCGCAAGTACGCCATCCTCCGCGAGCACTGCGCGCAGGTCGGGCGGCCCTATGACGAGATCGAGCGGAGCGTCCTGAAGTCGGTCGACCCCGAGCGCGATTCGGCGGATGCCATCGTTGACCGATGGGGAGCGCTCGCCGAGGCCGGGGCCCAGCACGTCATCTTCAGCGTTCGCGGGGTCCACGAC
>DATFEC010000010.1:0-3168 GCA_035251655.1 Candidatus Limnocylindria bacterium
CCGGCTCTATCGGCCTTCCCCGCTGATCCGGGCGCTGGGCCTGGAGCGGGCGCTCGATACCCCGGCTCGCATCTACTACAAGAACGAGAGCGTTTCCCCCGCGGGGTCGCACAAGCCCAACACGGCGGTGGCCCAGGCCTACTACAACCAGGCCGAGGGCGTCCGGCGCCTGACGACCGAGACCGGTGCCGGCCAGTGGGGGAGCGCCCTCGCTTTCGCCGGGGCGCTGTTCGGGATCGAGACCAAGGTCTTCATGGTCAAGGTCTCGTACGAGCAGAAGCCGTTCCGTCGGAGCTTCATCGAGACGTTCGGGGCGCAGGTCGTGGCCTCCCCCTCGACCGAGACCAACGCGGGCCGCCAGATCCTGGCCGCTGACCCGGATTCGACGGGCAGCCTGGGCATCGCGATCAGCGAGGCCGTCGAGGAGGCCGCTACCCGGGAGGACACGAAGTACTCGATCGGTAGCGCGCTGAACCACGTCCTCCTCCACCAGACCGTCATCGGCCAGGAGGCAATCAAGCAGATGGAGATGGCGGGCGAGGTGCCCGACGTCGTCATCGGCTGTGCGGGCGGCGGCTCGAACTTCTCGGGCATCGCCTTCCCGTTCCTCCGCGACCGGCTGACGGGCAACTCCTCGACTCGCTTCCTGGCCGTCGAGCCGGCATCGTGTCCGTCGCTGACCCGGGGTGAGTATCGGTATGACTTTGGCGACACGGTGGGGATGACGCCGTTGCTGAAGATGCACACCCTGGGCCACGAGTTCCGGCCGGCACCGATCCACGCCGGCGGGCTGCGTTACCACGGCATGGCGCCGCTGGTCTCGCACCTGTACGAGCTGGGCTTCCTCGAGGCCAAAGCCTATGGGCAGAACACGTGCTTCGAGGCAGCGGTCCAGTTCGCCCGGACCGAAGGGATCATCCCAGCCCCTGAGTCGAGCCACGCCATCCGGGCAGCCATCGACGAAGCCCTTGAGGCTCGCGACGCGGGGGAGGCTCGGGTGATCCTGTTCAACCTCTCCGGCCACGGCTACTTCGACATGGCAGCCTACGACCAGTACCTGGCCGGGGATCTGACCGATGTCGAGTACGTGCCCCTCGACCCGGCCGAAGCCGAAGCGGAACCAGCCGCCGTGGCGTAGGGCGTTCGGATGCCTCCGCGTCGGGGTGCCAGGCCCTCATGGTGCCCCGGCGCACACTCTGGGGCAGGACCGATCGGTGCCCGGGAACAACACATCTGTATGCCCGACCTCACCAGACCGGTGATAACGGCAAGCAACCCGATACACGAACTGGGCCATAGGTACTAGGCAGCAGCAGGACCCGCTGCTACGCTCCGCCATCGGCCGCGAATGAACCAGCCCCCCTGGCAGGGACGGGGTACGGAGTGATCCGTACCCCGTTTCCTGTTATGGCGCTACCCTTAGGCATGGCCCGCGCAACGTGGAACGGCACCGTCATCGCCGAGAGCGAGGAGTTCGAGCTCGTCGAGGGCAACGTGTATTTCCCGCCGGACTCGGTGCGGACCGAGTTCCTGCAGCCAAGCGACACCCACACGGTCTGCTGGTGGAAGGGGACCGCCAGCTACTACACCCTCGTGGTCGATGGCGCCGAGAACCGCGACGCGGCGTGGTACTACCCCGAAGCCTCGGCAGAGGCCAAGAACGTCGAGGGGTACGTGGCCTTCTGGAAGGGCGTGACCGTCGAGCGTTGAGGCCGACCGGCTAGGGCAGCCCCGTCAGCTGCAGGCCGTAGCCCGCAATGCTCAGCTCGAGGACGCTGGCGTCGACCTCGTACCGCACGACATCGGCACTGAGGACGGTGAGCATCGCCTCCTCCATCTCCTCGGCAGCACCCTCGCAGGCGACCCGGGTCAGGGCGATGTCGCCGAACCGAATCGTGTCCGCCCGGACCTCCGCCCCACCGCTCCCCGTGTTGCACCCGGTATTGATCATGACCAGCTGGTCGTCGGTGAAGACCATGGTCGCGATCACGTCCTGCGGCACGCTGGACACGGCGTCGCCGGAAAGGATCGCGGACACGGTCCAGACCGGACCGACGAGCGGCAGGTCCGGGTCGGCCACCTCGCGGTCGAGGAGCGTGATCACGGTTTCGCCCTCCTCGAGGACGAGCTCATCGCCACTGGCGCTGACCAGGGGCTGGGAGACGAGGAACGCGAACAGCCACTCGTCCTGCTCGGCGAGCGCGGGGTCGCATCCCATCTCCGTCATCGCGCCGCCCGTGATCGCGAGCACCCCACCGTCGATCCGGTACAGGGCACCGAAATGGTTGCAGCCGGCGTGGGCGGCCAGCATGCCCTCCTCGTCGAAGGCGATCCGGATCCGGGTCCCGGCGACCAGCGATTGCGCCAGACCGTCGACGGCGACCGACGTGGAGAGGAACTCGCGCCCGGACAGGTCGGGACTGCCGCCGCCCGGCAGGAGATTGCAGCCCGCCGCCAGCATGACCAGCAGCGCGGCCCGACCCAATCGTGAGATGGTCATCCCGTGCATGTGACGCTCCCCTCGCCCGTGCGGTTCCCATCATGCGACGCTGATCGACGGCTGTGAAGTTCGGACTTCAGATCAGCTCCTTCACGTGGCCCGGCGGCGCAGCCGCCATCGGTCCCACGCTCGCCCGGGTGGTCCGGGCCGCGGACGACGCCGGCTTCGATTCGATCTGGGTCATGGACCACTTCTTCCAGATCCGCGGCCTCGGGCCGCCGGAGGCGCCGATGCTCGACGGGCAGACCGCGCTCGGCTTCATGGCCGCCCATTCCGAGCGAGCCCGGCTGGGGCTCATGGTCGGCGGGATCCACTACCGCCCGCCGGGGATCTGGATCAAGGCCACGACCACCCTCGACGTGCTCTCCGGCGGGCGCGCGTGGTTCGGGATCGGCGCAGCCTGGAACGAAGAGGAGTCAGTGGCCCTGGGCTGGCCCTTCCCGCCGCTCGGCGAGCGGTTCGAGATGCTCGAGGAGACGCTCCAGATGGCCCACGCGATGTGGACCGATGGCAGCGGGACCCAGGGTCGCCACCACGGGAAGCACTACACCGCGACCCGGCTCCTGAACTCGCCGCAGTCGATCAGCCGGCCGCGGGTGCCGATCATGATCGGCGGAGGCGGCGAGCGGAAGACGCTGCGCCTGGTGGCGCACTATGCCGATGCCTCG
>DATFEC010000120.1:0-3314 GCA_035251655.1 Candidatus Limnocylindria bacterium
ACCGAGGTCATCGTCAACGCCCTCGTGACCCAGGGTTCCGCGATCGGGAACCTTGGGCGGTTCGACGAGGCGGAAGCGATCATGCGCGGAGCCATGCTCCTCGCCGACAAGTCCGGCCATGTCATCGCCGCCCTCCGGGCGCGGAACAACCTGGTCTCGCAACTCGTCTGGGAAGCCCGCGTCTCCACGCTCCTCCCGATCATGAACGAGAGCGTGGACCTCGCCCTGCGCTACGGCTTTGCTGGATGGGGCGCCCAGCACGTCCTGTCGCGCGTGGTCGCGCTTAGCTCAATGGGCGACTGGGACGGTGCCCGCTCGGACCTGGCGCTCGTCGAGGAATGGGATCTGTCCGAGCTCCACGCGGCCCTCAGGTCCAGCGGGAAGGCACTGCTGGCTGCCGCGACGGGCGAAACCGCGGTCGCTGAGCGTTACTTGGAGGAGGCCCGGGACATGCTCTCCAAGATCGACACCGTGCCGCAGGTGACAGCCGTGGCCAGCGGCATCAGCCTGATCCACGTCCTGCTCGGCGAATGGGCAGCCGCCCTGGCGGTGGTGGCCGGACTCGAAGGGGGCGGGAACGACCCGTTCATCTGCCAGTACAGCTCCTGGGCGGCAGCCGCGGCCGGTGATCGGGACACCATTGGGGTTCTTCTCGAGAGGTCCGACGCCTTCGACCGGCTCCGCGTCAACAACGCGATCCGCGCTCAGGTCGCCGCCAGCGCGGCGACGGTCGATGGCCGATGGGATGAAGGGCGCGCTGGGTATGTCGCCGCCGTTGCGGAGTATCGTGAGCTCGACTACAACCTGGAAGCGGCGATCCTGGGGCTCGAATTCGCGGCCTTCCTCGGCGACCGGTTCGACGACGCGCGGGCGGCCGGCGATGCGGCCGAGACCTGGTTCGGCGAGCACGACGCCAGCAGCGTGGTCGAGCGATATCGAGCGAATTTCAGGGGCACTCCGGCGCCTCCCACCGGAAGCGGCAGCACGCACAAGCGCGCGGTACCGGTCGACGCCGAGCAGCGCGCCTAACTCAGTCCACCTTCTCCGCGAGCGCGGACTCCAGCCGGTCGATGAAGGGGATTTGGGTTTCCTTGATCCGCCGCCGAGCCTCATTCGGGGATAGCCACGCCACCTCGTCGAACTCGGGGTAGTCGGCGAATCGCCCGGAGCGAGGCGGCCACTCCACCCGGAACAGGTTGCTCTGCGCGGCCGCCGGGTCCAAGTCTCCCTCCGCGGCCCACGCGACCACCCGCTTGCCGCCCTTCTGGGTGATCTCGCCGAGCGCTCGCAGGTCGTCCAGCCCGCCAGGCACGGGTGAGCCGGTCTCCTCGGCGAACTCGCGGCGCGCCACCGCGCGCAGGTCCACGCCGGCCTCGACCTCGCCCGGATCTGGCTCGCCCTTCGGGATCGACCAGTGGCCGTCACCTTTGTTCGTGAAATACGGGCCACCGGGATGGCCCAACAAGACCTCGATCCCGTCGCCCCGCCGACGGTAGAGGAGGATCCCAGCGCTGACCCGAATTCCCACCTCCGCAGTCTAGGATGCCCCGACGTGACCCACGCTTCGCTCCCCCTGGATGAGCTGCGCAGCGCGGCTGACCGCTGGGGGACGCCGCTGTACGTCACTGATCTTGACGCGGTGGCGGCGAACCTGGCCGAGTTCCATGCCGCGTTTCCGGGAGCGCTGGTCGCCTACGCCGTGAAGGCCAATTCCGACCCGATGCTCCTGCGGCGGTTCGCGGCGGCCGGCGCCGGTGCCGAGGTGGTCAATGCGGTCGAGCTGGCGCTCGCCCTGCGGGCCGGCTTCCCCGGAGAACGGATCGTCATGAACGGGGTGGGCAAGACCGACGCCGACCACGACGCGGCCCAGCTCGCCGGCGCTCTGATCAACTCGGAGTCGCTCTCCGAGCTCGATGCCCTGCTGGCTCGACCGCCGGATCGACCGCTCCGGCTCGGACTGCGGCTCAATCCCGGCCTGGCGGCGGACACGCACGCGCACCTCGCCACCGGAGCCGGGGACAGCAAGTTCGGCATCGCCCGGACCGATCTCGAGGCAGCCATCGACCGATGTGGCGCGGCTGGCCGCGAGATCGAGAGCGTGGGCGCCCACATCGGCTCGGGGATCGAAGACCTCGGGGCGTTCGCCGGCCTTGCGGAGCTTCTCGCCGACGCGGCCGGCCGCGCCGAGGCGCCACGAGTCAACGTCGGCGGGGGAGCAGGGACCGCCGTCTCCATCTCCGCCCTCGCCGACGCGATCCGCCCCCATCTGCCCGATGCCACGAAGCTCATCCTCGAGCCCGGACGCCGCCTTGTAGCCGATGCCGGCTGGCTCCTCACCCGCGTCGTTCGCGTCCAGCCGCGCCCCGAGGCAGGCCTCACCTACCTCATCGCCGACGCGGGCATGGCCGAGTTCATCCGTCCCGCGCTGTACGGCGCGGACCACCCCGTCGCTCTGCTGGAGGTGGGCCACGCACTCGAGGACGGCCACGGCACGGTTCACATGGCCGGCCCGATGTGCGAGGCCGGTGACATCGTGGCCCACGATATCGGTCGCTCCTTACCAGCGGCTGAACTCCGCCTTACCGGCGCCGGTGCGCTCATCGGTATCGGTCAGGCTGGCGCCTACGGCGCGGCCATGGCATCGGTCTACAACGGGAGGCCGCGTCCAGCCGAGGCCGTGCTGGAGCACGGAAAGCTGACCCTCTCCCGCCGTCGCGAGACGCTCGAGGACCTGCTCGCCCGCGACCTGTAGCTCCGAGACGCGGCCGCGTCGATCTGAAATCTCTGGCCTCGCCCTGTAATCCGGGGCCGCTTCCTGCGTTTTGTTGGTGTTCATCGGGCGGCTGCGGCTGACGCAGGACCCGGCCGTGGCCGCCCAGCACTCATCACCCGGATTCATCAAGCAGGGAGAGCACCAGACATGAGCAAGGTTCCCGACAAGGCACGACCCACGATCACCACTCGCCTCGGCCTGTCGCTGCCCACCGCCATCGGTGCGCTGCTGTTCGCCGGGGCGATTGCCTTTGGGTCGGGCATCGTTGGCGCGCCCGGCGCCGGCCAGGCCTCGCAGGAGGACGTCGTCCAAGGCGGCGACTACCGCGGCAACGGCGGCCTGAACCCGGGGCAGGGCCACGACCAGCCCAAGCCCCCCGCCTACGACCACCCCGACAAGAAGCAGCCCGACCCGGTAACGCCCAAGCCCGAGCCGCAGCCGGAACAGCCCAAGCCGGAGACGGAGCAGCAGCAGCCCAAGCCCGAGCAGCCGAAGCCGGACAAGCCCAAGCCGCCCACTCCCACGGGACCGATGCAGCTGC
>DATFEC010000119.1:0-4743 GCA_035251655.1 Candidatus Limnocylindria bacterium
CTGGCGGGCAACCAGGTCGTGGTACCAGTGGTCGCGGCCGTCCTCCCAGCCCACCTCCTGGCCCGTGCGGCGGACGACGATGCAGTGCTGGACCGATGGCGACCGTCCCATCGCGTCGTCCGCGTTGTCCTTGAGCGGCACCATGGCGCCCTTGCGGTACCCGCCGTCGGCCGTGATCACCGTCGTGCATTGGGCGTCCTCGAGCCGCCCCGCCAGGGCGTCGGCGGAGAAGCCGCCGAAGACGACACTGTGGGGGGCGCCGATCCGGGCGCAGGCCAGCATCGCGACCGGCAGCTCGGGGATCATGGGCATGTAGATCGCCACCCGGTCGCCCTTGCGGACGCCCAGCTCGCGGAGGGCATTCGCCATCTGGCAGGTCTCGGCAAGGAGCTGGGCGTAGGTGATCGTCCTCGTGTCGCCCGGCTCCCCCTCCCAGTGGTACGCGACTTTGTCTCCCAGTCCATTGGCCACGTGGCGGTCGAGGCAATTGACGCTGATGTTCAGCTTGCCGCCGACGAACCATTCGGCGAACGGCGGCTCCCAGCTCAGCAGCTTCGTCCACGGCTGGATCCACTCGATGCGCCGAGATTCCTCCGTCCAGAACTGCTCGAACCCCTCGTCGGTCGCGGTCCGCTCATAGATCGCCGGGTCGCTCGCGGTCGCGTTGGCGACGAACTCGGCCGGCGGCGGGAACGTGCGGTCCTCGCGGAGGAGATTCTCGATGGTTGGCTCGTCATGTCGAGCGTCGGTCGTCATCAGCGGGCGCTCCTGTGAGCGGACGGGGCGGTTGAGCGGACGGGGCGGTTCGGCGGTGCGGTTCGGAGGTGCGATGCGGGCGGTTCCAGCGTTCGGCCGGATTCTAGCCGTCGGCTACCCTGCCGCTCGTGCCGAACCACTCCCCGTCTCGGCGGCTGCTGGCCGTGCTCTGGGCGCTGCCGATCACCCTGGTGGGTGTCGTGTTCGTCGTGCTTGGCCTGCTGACCGGCGGCCGGGTGGAAGTGGTCGGCGGCGTGATCGAGGCCCACGGCGGGGTCGTGCGACGTGGCCTGGCCCGCCTCCCGGTCGGACAGGGCGGGGCGGGAGCGCTGACCCTGGGCCACGTCGTGCTGGGCGCGAATGCCGCAGCGCTGCGCACCAGCCGCGCCCACGAGCGGGTGCACGTGGCCCAGTACGAGCGCCTGGGGATCGCCTTTCCGTTGGCCTACATGGCCTCGAGCCTGTCGGCCCTGCTCCACGGCCAGAGCCCGTACCACGCCAATCGGTTCGAGAAGGAGGCGGCTTCCAAGTCCGGCCGACGTCCGGGCCCGGACGAGCGCTAGCTCGCAGTCATCCGACGCCGGTCCCTGACGAACAGCAACCCATCTCCGCCTAGAGGCTCGCCGGACGTGATCGAGGCCCTCACCTGACGACTGCGCATCGGGAGCGCGGAGGCGATCACCGGGCCGGCCGACGCAAGGCGCGAGCGGTTTCCGGTGGAATCAGCCACCGCAATCACCAGCCGGACTGGCCGACGGTGCTGCTCAGCGAGGCTGCGGCGCTTCAGCTGAGCCGATCGAAGCTGGGCCTGGAAGTCGACGAGGGTCCTCTCGATCTCGATATGGACGAGTTCCTCGGGCCCACTCAGCACGAGATCAGCCGCGCGTCGATCATCAGGGGCGACAGGGAGCTCGAGCTGCGCGCGCCACGTGGCATGGGCACTGGCGATGATCGTCTCGGCAATTGCCAGCTGGCCCGAGTCTCGGAGCCTCACGGTCCCCACCGGATAGAGCTTCCATCCCAGCTCGTGCCCGACAGCCGCCGTCAGCCGGCACCGCTGTTCGAGCGAAAGGTCGCCGGTCCCCGATTCAGCGCGGCTGACCTGCGCCTGGCTCACGCCGGCCAATCGACCGAGTGCTCGCTGGCTGAGTCCCGCGGCGGCCCGGGCGATACGCAGCTCGCGACCGAATCTCGAGGCGAGGAAGCGGGAGCGAGATCGTCCCGCAGCGCCTGCATGAGACATGGGTGTTCGACGTCGCGCTGAGATGGCCACTCGGCCAGAGTCTGGCGACAGCTCCTTACCCGTGGCGTACTGCGCGGCTATTCGTGGCGGTGATCGATCCTCACCAATTCGGTCGCTCTTTCGCTCCCGGATTCGTGTGACGAATCAGGCGATGAAAAATGGGGCCCTCCTGCACGAAACGATCAGCGTGGCGAATCAGCGACGGAGACCGGCACGTCCGGGGGGCGGTCACGGACCGAGGAGATGAGCACCGCACCCGCGACGTAGGAAATGGCCATCACCACGAACGCGGTCACGTACCCCGGACCGGCCACGATCGCGCCGATGGCCAGGGCCCACAGCGCCCCGATGCCGAACGCCGCGGTGAAGTAGATCGAGAACGCGACGTCACGGAGCGGGCCCACGGCCCGATCGGCCAGGAAGGCCTGGAGGATCGGCCCCTCGCTGAAGACCGCCGTCCCGAAGGGCAGGAGGAGCGGCGCGAGAAGCAGGAGGTTGCCGCCGGCCAGGACCACGGACAGGATGCCGACCGACGAGAGGGCGTAGTACCAGATCAGCGTCCGCCTCCGCCCGTATCGGTCCGACAGGATGCCCGCCAGCACCGGCCCGACCACCGCGCCGACCAGGAGCAGGGCGTACAGCCACAGGACGGTGGAATCGTCGATCCCCAGCTCGGCCCGGAAGTAGAGGAGCAGGAACGGCGCGGCGATGTCGAGCCCGCGACCGCCAGCTGAAACGAGGGCCGCGGCCAGGATCCGCATCAGGTCGCTGCGCCCCAGGACGGCGCGCACCTGGCCCGCCCAGCTTCCCGACGCGCGGGCCTCGCGCCGATACGCCGTCGTGTCCTCGCGAACGAACCACAGCACCAGGCCCCCCACCACCAGTGGAGGGATCCCGAACAGGAGCAGGGTGGTGTTCCATCCCACGGTGGCGAGGAGCGCGCCACCGATGAACGGGACGAGGATGGTCCCCACGTTGCCACCGGCGATGTGGGTGCTGATCGCAAACCCGCGCCGCTCCGGCGGAAACGCGTCGGACAGGATGCCGTTGCCCACCGGGTGCTGCGGGCTGGCGCCGACGCGGGCTCCGCTGATGGCCGCCAGCAGCTGACCGATGCTCGAGGCAAACCCGGCGAGCATCAGGCTGACCCCGAACACGAGCTGCCCGACCCCGATGAGGACCGGGCGGGCGATGTAGCGGGTGAGGAACCCGTAGGACAGCTGCATGGCGCCGGCGATCGCGGTCGTCACGCCGATGAACAGGCCGATGGCGGCCTCGTCGAGGCCAAACTGGTCGATCACGGCGATGTAGACGAGTGGCATCAGCGCCGACTGCATGTGGATGAGCGAGTGGGCGAGGGACAGCAGCCCCAGGGTCAGGTTGGGGCGAGTCGCGGCACCAATGGCGGGCGCGGTCATGAGCGCGGGACGGTGGCGGCGTCAGCGGGGAGCGTCGCCGCGACACCCATCGGCCCGGCGCGGGTGAGCTTCCACCCGGTCAGGGCGAGGAAGACCGCTGCGAACAGCCCCCCGAGGATGAACCCGGCGGGCGGGCCGAGGACCTGGGCGACCGCGCCGGCGAACAGCCCGCCGAGGGGCCCGGAGCCGGCGAAGACCGTCACGTACAGGGCCATGACCCGCCCGCGCAGCTCGTCGGGGACGGACCGCTGCACGGTGGCGTTGATGGTGTTGACCATGAGCATGGACGCCAGGCCGACGAGCGCCACGACCGGATAGGCGAGAGCTGGGGCGCGGATGAGACCGAGCATGACCTCGAAGACGAGGAACGCCGCCCCGCCACCGATGATCAGCCGCAACCGCGGGCGCCGATCGCCCATGAAGGCCAGGACCAGCGAGCCGGCGAGCGAGCCGAGGCCCATGACCGCGAACAACGCCCCGAACTCGCCCGCATCCATGTCCAGCGTGAACCGGGCGAACAGCGGCAGGAGGACCTGGAAGTTCATGGCGAAGATGCTCATCCCGCCAAGGAGGACGAGCAGCCACAGGACGGTGGGCGTGTTCGCTGCGTAGCGGAACCCCTCGGCGAGGCTGGTCCGCATGCTCGATGGCACCGCAGGCCTCGGCAGCCGATTCAGGGTGGTGGTGTCGATCAGCAGCAGGCAGCCGATGACCGCGGTGTAGGTCAGGGTGTTGACCCCAAAGCTGAACGCGGCCCCGAACAGGGCCAGGGCGATCCCGGCCAACGCGGGGCCGACGACGCGGGCGAGGTTGAACGAGGCGCTGTTGAGGGCGATGGCCTGGAGCAGGTCCTCGCGGGGCACGACCTCCGCCACGAACGACTGGCGGACCGGCATGTCGAAGGCGCTGGTGATGCCCAGGATCAGGGCCAGGACCTGGATCTGCCAGATCTCGATCGTGCCACTGAGCGTGAGCCCGAACAGGGTCGCGGCCTGGATCATGGCCAGGGCCTGGGTCACGAGCAGCAGCGCCCGCTTGTCGAACCGATCGGCCAGCACGCCGCCGAGCGGGGCGAGGAACAGCGCGGGCGCGAATTGCAGGGCGATCACCGTCCCGACCTGGAACGCCGACCCGCCGAGATCGAGGACGAGCCATGGCTGCGAGACGCTCTGCATCCAGGTCCCGACCAGGCTGACGACCTGGCCGGACCAGTAGAGGCGGAAGTTCCGGTGGCGAAGGGCCCCGAAGCCGCGGCCCATCCGCTCAGGGACTCCCGAACAGGATGTCGCGAATGACCGGGGTCGGCGGGGTGCCGTGGGCGAGGAC
>DATFEC010000158.1:0-7004 GCA_035251655.1 Candidatus Limnocylindria bacterium
GTACAGCCGGGCGTGGTCCGGCTTGAGGGCGCCTTCGACCGATTCGGGCGTGCGGGCGAAGCTCGACGGCCTGATCGCCTCGTGGGCCTCCTGCGCGCCCCGCGACCGTGTCCGATGCGCGTTCGGCTGGTCCGGGACCGACGGCGCTCCGTACCGGGACGCGATCACTTCTCTCGCTTCGGCCACCGCGCCGGCCGCCATCGTGACCGAGTCCGTGCGCATGTAGGTGATGAGGCCGACCTGGCCCTCGGGGAGAGAGATGCCTTCGTACAGGGCCTGCGCGGCCGACATCGTGCGGCGCGCGTTGAAGCCCAGCTTGCGGGACGCCTCCTGCTGGAGCGTGCTGGTGGTGAAGGGCGGCGGCGCGGTCTGGCGACGCTCGGTTCGGGTGACGTCGGTAACCCGGTAGCTCGCGTCCCGCAGGGCAGCGACGTGCTCCGCGGCCTCGTCGGCCGAACCGACCTCCGCCTTTTGGCCGTCGATCTTCGCGAGGCCGACCCGAAAGACGACGCCCGACTCCCCGCGACGCACGTCAGCGCCAATGGTCCAGTACTCGACCGGCACGAAGGCCCGGATCTCGCGCTCGCGGTCCACGACCAGGCGGACGGCAACGCTCTGTACGCGACCCGCGGTCAACCCCCGCCGGATCTTGCTCGCCACCAGCGGGCTGAGCTTGTAGCCCACCAGCCGGTCGATGATCCGGCGCGCCTGCTGGGCATCCACCAGGTCGAGGTTCAGGTCCCGCGGACTGGCGAACGCGGCCTCGATGGCCGGCTTGGTGATCTCGCTGAAGGTCACCCGTCGGATGCGGTCCTCGTCCAGACCGGCGTGCTCGGCGATATGCCAGGCGATCGACTCGCCCTCGCGGTCGAGGTCCGTGGCGAGCCAGACCCGCCCTGCCGAGCGGGCGGCATCGGTCAGGCGCTTGAGCTCGTCGCGGCGATCGGGCAGGGGCTCGTAACGGGGGGCGAAATCGTGCTCGAGATCGACCCCCAGGCCCCGTCGCGGGAGATCGCGGACGTGGCCATAGGAGGCGAGCACGTGATAGCCGTCGCCGAGGTAACGTTCAATGGTCTTCGCCTTGGCCGGCGACTCGACGATGACGAGGTCGCCGCCGGTGGCTCGGGGTCCCGACATCGGTGCGGGAGTGTAGCACCGGGTTTCCGCGGCGCTGGTACCCGCGGCTTACCGCCGGCCGGTCAGTTCGTGAAGTCCCAGACCACGTAGACGCGATTGCCACCCAGCGCGATACCAATGCCGAGCCGGCGGTAGTTCGGGCTGAGGATGTTGTCCTTGTGGTTGCCGCCGCCCGGATACGGCTCGGCCATGAACTGGGCATGGCACCAGTTCAGGGTGGCCTGCACCGAGGCGCCACCGAGGTAGCAGATGTTCTCTCCGGAGTACGAGTACGAGATTCCGCCGGCGTTGAGCCGCTGGCGGTAGGTCGTCCCTTCCGGTGTCGTGTGGCTGAAGTACCCGCGCGACGCCATGTCCGCCGCGTGTCCGTAGGCGACCGCTGAAATGTTCGAATCGAGGACCAACGGAGCGAACCCGTACGCGGCGCGGGCGGCGTTCACCTGGTTCAGCGCGTACTGGGCCATGTCCGAGCTGGCCGCGAACGCGGGAACCGGACTGAAGACTCGCGCCGGGCCGGCCGTCGTGAACCGCCACCCGAACGTGACCGGATTCCCGTCCGCGTCCCGGGCGGAAGATCCGATCGACGCCGAGTACGCCCGCCCCGCACCAAGGGCCGCCGTGGGGTCGAAGGTCAGGATCGTGCCGTCCGCGCTCCATGCGACACTTCCCACCACCGCTCGGCCGGTTGCGGCATCGGCGAGCGAGAAGGCGGCCCCGGTCTCGGCAACGTTCATCGGTTGGCTGAATGTGACCTGGACCGAGGCCGATGCCGAGACACCCCGCTCGCCGATGGCAGGGGCGACCGCGATCGCGAGGGCCAGCTCCCGGGTCGTGAAGCTGAAGCTCACGTCGCCGCCAACCGGGTTGCCCACCAGGTCCCGTGCCCCCGAGACGGTGACGGTGTAGCGCGTGCCCGCGGCCAGCCGTTCGTCGGGCGTGAACCAGAGGGTCGTGCCCTCCCAGGCAATCGTGCCGGCCGCCGCCGGCGAGATGCGGAATGCCTCCTCAGTTGCCATCGCGCTCATCGCGGTGCTGAAGGTGAGGCCGATGCGCGTGCCGGCGCTGGTGTCCGTGCCGTGGTCGTCGCTCATGGCGCTGGTCGCGGCGTCCGGGATGCCGGTCGAGGCCATGACCTCCTGGCGCAGCGCAGGCAGCTTGGAAGCGGTGTCGACCACCCCGTCCACCCGCAGCCGGAGAACGTGGGGCGACGCCTGGGTCGTGAAGGACGCCCGCCAGTCAGCGGCGAGGCCGCGACCATCGGCCATCGCCGTTCCGGCCGGAACGTGGATCACGTACCGCTCGTCGGCGGCCCAGCGCGGGGCCGGGGCGAGGGTCAGGACGCTCCCGTCGACGTTCCAGCGCAGACTGACATCGGTCGCCGGCGAGAGGCCAAGGGCGGTCGCCACTGCGGTCCGGTCCATCGGTGCGGGGAACTTGAGGAGGACCGACTCAGAGGAGGGGACGCCCTCGCCGATGTTCGCCGGCAGGATGGACTCCTGTCGCGGCGCTGGCTGGAGACCGGCCTGGATGACCGGGGCGGCGGGGAGGGCCATCCCGACCGCCACTGCGAGGGCAGTGGCAGCCACCGTGAGATGGGTGATGATCCGATGTCGGCGTAGCGGCTCCGCGTACGCGGCCAATCGGCGAAGGTCCCCCGCGACTTCAGTCGACGGAGAGGGCAATAGACAGTTGCTCCTGCGGACCGGCGGGCAGCATCGTATACGGCCCGAGGGTCTTGAGGGGAGCCGGAAGTATAGCCCGAACACCCCGTCAGGCGCCAACCTCGAGCGGAACCCGGGGCGCGGGCAACGTTCCCCACCCGCTCCGCCGCGCCTCCAGTGTGGCGTGGAAGGTCGCTCCCGAGTAGGCGGTGACCAGTCCCCGGGCCTCGAGCATGGTCAGGGTCGCGGCCAGCAGCGAGGTGGCCAGCTTGACCCGCGGCACCAGCTCCTCGATGGATCCCGAGCGCTTCAGGACCGCGGCGAGCACGAGCCCTTCGGCTTCCGACAGGGAGCGAACGCTGACCGGGAACTGCCCTCGCTGCAGACCGATGAGGTGGAGCAGGGCGGCCGGTGACGTGACCAGGGTGGCGACGTGGTCGGCGATCAGCCGGTTTGTCCCTCGCGAGGTCGCCGCATCCATGGGGCCGGGCACGGCGAACAGCTCGCGGCCGTAGCCGATCGCCGCATCGGCGGTCAACAGGGCGCCGGAGTGGTCCGGCGCCTCCACCACGACCACGGCCTCCGACAGTCCCGCGATGATCGTGTTGCGGCGGGCGAAATCCGGGCGGCCTGGCCGCTGGCCGGGTGGCAGCTCACTGAGCAGCGCGCCGCCCGAGTGGACGAGACGTCTTGCCAGCTCCTGATGGACCGACGGGTAGATGCGATCGATGGGTGAGGGGAGGACCGCCACGCTCCGCCCGTCGGCATTGACTGCGGCCGCGTGGGCCACGGCGTCGATGCCGACCGCGAGCCCGCTCACGACGGTGACCCCCGCCCGCGCCAGTTCGTCCCCGATCTCCTCGGCGGCTGCTCGCCCGTACCCGCTCGGTCGACGCGTGCCGACCACCGCAACCGTGGTTCCGTGCCACGAGGTGGGGTCACCCGCGGCCCACAGGACGGCGGGTCGCGGGTCGAGATGGGCGAGGCGCGGCGGGTAGGAACGATCGAGCGCCGTCAGCGGCCGAATTCCTCTCGAACGGCCCCTGGCGGTCAGCTCCGCCGCCAGCCCATGAATGCCCTGCGCTCGAGCGCGGCGCACCTGGTCGACCGCCGCCCGTCGCACCTCGGCGGGAAGCCCGGTCACGGCCTGCTCTACCAGGCCCGCCTCCCACGCGGCGCGCAGGCTGCCGGCTCGTGCCACCAGCCGGGCCACGGTCACCGGGCCGATGCCGGGCACCTGGGCGATGACGATCCAGTACGGGCGCTCGCGGTCGGGGTCGAGGTCCGCGAGAGCGAGCCCCGTCCACGCACCGGGCCGCTTCGGACCCCGGCCTGTCACCGGGATGGTCACGCGGCCACCGGCGGGCGGTAGCGCAGGGCCTCCTCGAGGTGCGCGGGCCGCACGGCGTCGGAAGCCTCGAGATCCGCGATGGTGCGCCCCAGCCAGGCGGCGCGGTGAGCCCGGCGCGGCGACAGACGCAGGGCCCTGACCAGCGTCGTCAGGCTGCGCAGGGCATCCGGGCCGAAGCCGAGGCCTCGGGTCAGGGCGTCCGGGCCGAGCGTGGCGTTTGGAGCGCCCTGCCGGTCGTGTTGCCGATTCCAGGCCTCCCTCACCCGGGCGGCAGCCGTTGCGCTGTCCTCGCCGTCGCTGTCGGCCACGACCCGGCGTGGCTCGTCCACGGTCACCCACAGGTCGATCCGGTCGCGGAGCGGTCCGGACAGCCGGCGGCCATAGCGGCGGATGACGGCTGGATCGCAATCGCACGCCCGGCCCCGGGCTCCGTACCAGCCGCACGGGCAGGGGTTGAAGGCGGCCAACAGCGTGAAGCGCGCCGGGAGGCGCAGCGCACCATCCACCCGGGCGATCGTCACCTCGCCCGATTCGAGCGGTTGGCGCAGGGCATCGAGCGCATCGGCCCGGAACTGGAGCAGCTCGTCGAGGATGAGCACTCCGCGGTGGGCCAGGCTTGCCTCCCCGGGGCGGATCCGCTCCCCGCCCCCGACGAGGGCCTGGACCGACGTGGTGTGATGAGGGGCGCGAACCGGACGGATGCGGGTCAGGGGCAGATGCCGGTCCGCCAGCCCGGCCACGGAATAGATGCGGCTGACCTCCACCGCCTCCCGGTCATCCAGGGGCGGGAGGAGACCGCCCGCTGCCGACAGGAGGAGGGTCTTGCCCACGCCGGGCGGTCCCACCAGGGCGAGGTTGTGGCCGCCGGAAAGGGCAATCTCGAGCGCGCGACGGGCGAGAGACTGCCCGACCACATCGCGGAGGTCCACCGCCACGACGGGCGGCGTCCAGGCCGGGAGGGGCGTGGGCTCGGCGGCGGCCAGCGGGCGGACGCCCGCGAGGTGGGCCACCGCGTCGCCCAACGAGGTCGCCCCGTGGACCGCGATGCCACGGACCGCTGCCGCCTCGACGAGGTCGTCGCGGGCGACGATGGCCGAACGATGTCCGGCGTCGCGCGCGGCGGCCACCAGCGCGAGGGTGCCGGACACGGGGCGCAGCGAGCCGTCGAGCGCTAGCTCGCCGAGCAGGGCGGTAGCTCGCAGCTCCGCCTCGAGCTGACCCGAGGCAGCCAGCAGGCCGACGCCGATGGCGAGGTCGTGGGCGGTCCCCTCCTTCGGCAGGTCAGCCGGAGCAAGGTTGACCGTGATCCGGCGCGCGGGGACCTCGAAGCCGCTGTTGCGGATTGCGCTCCGGACCCGCTCACGGGCTTCCTGCACCGCGCTACCGGCCAACCCGACGATCGTCAGGCCCGGCAGGCCGAAGGCGACGTCGACCTCGACGCGGACGGGTACCGCCTCCACGCCACGGATCGAGGCGCTCATCGTTTCCGCCAGCACAGCCCTACTCCCGGAGCGAGCAGAGAAGAAAGGCCGGCGCCGCCTGCTCGCCTCCCTGATCCGGCGGCGACCGGCGGGCCGAAGTGTCCGGGTGGGCGGTTACGCGACGATTAGGTCGCGATTGTCCGGAAGGGTCAGGCCTCGACCTCGACCACCGACAGCTCCTTGTCGAGCGTGGCCGCGAAGTCGCTGACCGCCTTCGCGAGCGGGCTCCCCGGACGGCTGATCATGAACGGGGCGCCGGAGTTCAACGCGCCGATGGCACCGCGATACTCGTTGATCACCTTGTGCGAGATGGGTCGTCCGAGGACGCTCTCGGCATTGCCAATGTTGATCCCGGTGAACGCGTTCGAGCGGTTGAGGACGAGCTGGACCTTGTCCCTCGGATATCCGAGCTCGTTCATCGTCTTCAGCACCAGCTGCACGTTCTTCAGGCATGAGAGGTCCGCCGTGAGGACGACGTAGACGACATCGGCCTCGTCGAAGAGGTGGATCGTGATGTCATCCAGGTTCCGCGCGGCGTCGATGACCGTGTAGTCATACAGGCCGCGCAGGAGATCCACGACGTTCGAGAGCGCCTCGGGCGAGGAGCGGTGGCTTTCCATCACGACATCGGCCTGCTCGGGCGCGGTCGGCGCGAGGAGCAGGTCGATCCCCGAGGAATGGGAAACCACCAGGCGCCGAAGGAGGTCGGCGTCGAGCTCCGGCTCGGACATGGCGTTGACGATGGAAGCGGTGTCGAGCTTGAGGTCGAGGAACACCCGCAGGTCGCCGAACTGCAGGTTGGCGTCAACCAGCGCGACACGTCGGCTGTGCTCCGAGGCGAGGGCGATGGCGGTGTTGATCGCCAGCGTGGTGTTCCCGACCCCGCCCTTGGCTCCGTAGAAGACGACGACCCGGCGGAGCGTCGCCTGTACCGATCCCGTCCGCGGGCCACCCAGCCCACTGCGCGCCAGGAGGGCCCGGATGCGGGCCATCAGCTCGGCGGGGTGGAACGGCTTGACGATGTCGTCGTCTGCGCCGGCCCGCAGGCCCTTGACTCGCTGGCCGACGTCGGCCTCGGTCGTGAGCATGAGGATCGGGACCCGGTGGCCCGCGGACTCTGCGCCCCGGATTCGACCGATGGCCTGGTAGCCGTCAATCCCGGGCAGGGAGGCGTCCATGAGGATCAGGTCGGGCGATTGCTCCGCTACGAGCGCGATGCCGGTCTCCCCATCCCCGGCCAGCAGGACGTCGAACCCCTCCTGCTTGAGGGTGAAGCTCAGGACACGCTGGATGTTGAGGTCATCGTCGACGACCAGGACCTTGACTGCCATGGGCCCTCGCGAGAGCCCCGGCCGGTCCGGCAGGTCCGCTCCG
>DATFEC010000258.1:0-4883 GCA_035251655.1 Candidatus Limnocylindria bacterium
CTCGTGCGTGAAGCGGAACCGCCGGCGGGCGGGCCGGCGGAGGGTCGGTATGATAGCCCGCCGTGCCCGACCTGAACCAGTGGCTGCTCGACAACCTGTGGATCGTGGTCGGGATCCTGCTCCTGGGGCTCATCGGTCTGATCGCCTGGGTCGTCATCCTGAACCGCCGCCTGTCCAGGGCGACCGTCGCCTATCGGTCCCTGGCTGACGAGGCAAGCGGTCGACCGCTGGGTGAGGTCATCGTTGCCCACGGAGAGCGGGTGCGGAGCGTTGAGAATCGGCTGGCGGAGGTGGACGGGCGCTACCGGCAGCTGGCGGACCGATCCCGGGGCAGCCTCCAGCACATCGGCCTGGTGCGATTCAACCCCTTTGAGGACACCGGTTCGGACCAGAGCTTCGCGATCGCCCTCCTCGATGACGAGTCGAACGGCATCGTGCTGAGCAGCCTGCACGGCCGCGCCGGGACCCGGATCTTCGCCAAGCCGATTCGCGCCGGGCAGGCGACCCACACCCTGTCCGACGAGGAGCAGGAGGCGCTCCGCATCGCGTCCGAACGCGACTGATAACCTGTCGCGCCGGCGCCGCACGCTGCCGGCATGCCCGAGCTTCCCGCTACCATCGAGTCCGTGGCCGCCGTCGTCCCCGCGCCGAACCAGATCCCGTTCTTCGAGGAGCTGGAGGGAAAGGCCCCACCGCGCCGCCGTCACCTGCGCGTCCAGCCACCGCTGCTCGCCGACCTCACTGCCCGCCAGCGGAAGGCGGTGACCTGGAGCGAGGGCCCGCTTCTCGTCGTCGCCGGCGCCGGGACCGGGAAGACCACGGTCCTCACCCGCCGAATCGCCTGGCTGATCGCGGAGCAGCGCGCCCGCCCGTCGGAAATCCTTGCCCTCACCTTCACGGAACGGGCGGCGGCCGAGATGCAGGAGCGCGTCGACCAGCTCGTGCCGTACGGTTTCACCGATTCGGTCATCTGCACCTTCCACGCGTTCGGGGATCGGCTCATCCGCGAACAAGGCCTCGGAGCAGGCCTCTCGGACCAGGTCGCGGTCCTGTCGCGCCCCGAGCAGGTGACCTTCCTGCGCGAGCATCTCGACGAGCTGCCGCTCGATCGGTACCGGCCGCTCGGGGATCCCGCGCGTTTCCTGTCCGCGCTGGCGACCCACTTCTCGCGCGCTCGAGACGAGGACATCTCGCCGGAGCAGTACGCAGTCGCCGCGCGTCGGCTCGCGGACCAGGCGGCCGGGAATCCGTCCGATCTCGCGCTGGCCGAGGAGGCCGCCCGCCAGGCGGAGCTCGCCGCCGCCTATGGGACCTACGACCGCCTGCTGCGGGCCGCGGACCGCATCGACTTCGGCGACCAGGTGGGCCTCGCGCTCCGCCTGCTGCGTGAGCACCCGGACATCCTGGCTGAGGAGCGGGGTCGGTACCGATACGTCCTCGTCGACGAGTTCCAGGACACCAACCACGCGCAGTTCGAGCTCGTCCGCCTGATGGCCCCGGCACCTTCGGGCAACGTGACGGTGGTGGGAGACGACGACCAGAGCATCTACCGTTTTCGGGGCGCGGCGCTGTCGAACATCCTCGGCTTCCGGTCCGCGTACCCGAAGACGGGGCGGGTGGTGCTGACCGACAACTTCCGCTCGCCGCAGCCGATCCTGGACGCGGCATACCGGCTCATCCGGCACAACGACCCGGACCGGCTCGAGGTTCGGGAGCGGATCGACAAGCACCTGCGTGCCCGCGGGCCTGCCCTCGGGGCCCGGACCGAGCCGGTCAGCAGTATCGCCTTCGCCACCACCAGCGACGAGGCGGACGGCATCGCGGATCGGATCGCGGCCTCGGTAGCGGCCGGCCGCCGTCCGGCGGACCACGCCATCCTGGTCCGCGGCAACCGGGATGCCGACCCGTACCTGCGGGCGCTGAGCCTGCGGCGGATTCCGTGGCGGTTCAGCGGCACAGCCGGCCTCTACCGCCAGCCGGAGGTCCGAGTCCTGCTCAGCGTGCTGCGGGCGCTCAACGACGCCCAGGATTCGGTGTCCCTCTATGACGTGGCGACGTCGGAGATCTTTGGGCTTGCTCCCGAGGATGCGTCCCGCGCCCTGAACCAGGCATCCCGCCGCCACGTGCCGCTGGAAGCGGCACTCCGCGAGGACCTGCAGGACTCGTCCCGGGCCGCGCTCCGCGGGCCGGCGGCGAGCATTGCCCAGCGCGTGCTTGCGGCCGTCGACGCCCACCGCGAGCTCGCGGCCCGTCTCGAGGCAGGGGAGATCCTCTACCGGTTCGTGACCTCCACCGGATGGCTCGGGCGGCTGGCGCTGGAGGCCCGGGAGTCCGGCCCCGAGCGTCTGCAGAACGTGGCTCGCCTGTTCGAGATCCTGCGCGGAGCATCCGCCGTCCTGAGGGATGCGCGTCTGCCGTTCCTCGTCGCCCGCCTCGACCTGTTCATCCAGGCCGGTGACGACCCGGCGACCGCGGACGCGGACCTGAGTGGAGGCGAGGCCGTCCACGTTCTGACCTGCCACAAGGCGAAGGGCCTCGAGTTCCCGATCGTGTTCATGGTCGGCATGGCGCAGGACCGGTTCCCGACGCGGTCTCGCCGCGACCCGGTGGACCTGCCGGAGGACCTCGTCCACGAAGGACCGGTGGATGGCGACTTCCACCTCGCCGAGGAGCGCCGCCTGTGCTACGTCGGCATGACCCGCGCGCGGGAGTCACTTGTCATGAGCTGGGCCCGGGATGAGGGCGAGCGGCCTCGTCGGCCGAGCCAGTTCCTGCTCGAATCGCTGGACGCCTCGGCGCTGGAGGCTGACGTTCTGCGGCCGAGCCCCATCGAGCGGATCGAGCGGCTTCGGCCGCCGGCAGAAGAGGCAACCGCGAGTGCAGCTGAACGGCGCCCAGGGCTGGTCGAGCAGCCACTGACGTTGAGCTTTGGCCAGGTGAACGACTACACGGAGTGCCCGGCTCGCTATCGGTACGCCCATCTCATTCGTCTGCCGACCCCGGCCAGCCACGCGCTGGTGGTCGGGAAGGCCCTGCATTCCGCCGTCCAGGCCTACCACCGTTCGCAGATGAGCGGGGCACCCCTCAGCCGTGAGGCGCTCCTGGCGGAGCTCGACCGCCACTGGGAGTCGACCGGATTCGTGACACGTGCCCACGAAGATGCGCGGCGGGCGTCTGCCAGGGCCGCCCTCGACCGATTCTGGGACGAGCAGCAGGTGGAACCCGCGCCGGTGATCGGCGTCGAACAGGAGTTCGCCTTCCGGTTCGGGACGGATCGCGTCCGGGGCCGGATGGATCGGGTGGACCGCGCCCTGGACGGCACGGTCGAGGTCGTGGACTACAAGTCGGGCGACGTCCGGGACCCGGCCACAGCCAGCCGGCGGTCACGCGAGTCACTCCAGCTGGCGATCTACGCCCTCGGATGGGAGGCCGAGCACGGCAGCCCGCCGGAGCGGCTGACGCTTCACTTCCTGGAGTCGGGCGAGGTCGGCCGCAGCCTTGCCACGCCGGCGCGGCTGGACAAGGCACGGGCCCAGATTGCCTCGGCCGCTGCCGGGATTCGGTCCGGGGACTTCACCGCTCGCCCAGGCCCGATGCGTTGCTCAACCTGCCCGTTCCGGACCATCTGCCCCGACGCAGCCTCGTGAGTCGGCGGGATCGCATCGCGGTCGTCGCGCTCGGCTTCGCCACCGTGGCGGCGGTGATCGGGGTCGCGGTCCTGGCCAGCCAGCTCTGCCCGGCGCCGACGCCAGCCGACCCGTGCCCTGACGCGGACCGCAACCGCCTCGTCGTCGTCGGCCTGGCCGCGATCGCCGTGTTCTGCGGCATGACGCCTGCCGCGTTCGTGGGCGATTACCTCGTCCACGATCGGATTGCCTACCGCGGGGCGTGGGCCCGCGCAGCTCGGCGAGGCCTTCTCGCCGGACTCGTGCTGGCCGCGGTGGCCGGTCTTCGCCTCGTCGACGCGCTCAACCTGTTTTCGGCCGCGGTGGTGGTCGGTGTCGCGGCGGCGGCCGAGTGGGTCGCTACCCGGCGCCTCGATCCGCGGTGAGCCTGCCGCCCGCCGCGCCGGGGGATCCGTTTGGCGGTCAGGCGAGCGACGCCGGCGCCCTGGCCGAGATCTACGACCTCGAGCACGACGCTGTCACCACCGATCTGGGCTTTTACCGCCAGATGACTCGTCGCGTGCGGGGCGCCGTGCTCGACCTTGGTTGCGGCTCGGGCCGGCTGTTCGGCGCCTTTCTCGACGGTCGCGCCAGCCGAGTGGTCGGGGTCGACGCCTCGGCTGCCATGCTCCGCCGGGCAGAGGTGCGCATCGCCGGGGACCCTCGCCTCGCGGCAGCTCTGGCGTCGGGCGCGCTGGAGCTGATCCATGGCGACGTCCGCTCGGTCCGGCATCGGGATCGGTTCGGGCTCATCGTGGCGGCGGGGGTTGTGCCACATCTCGACGGCCCGGAGGACCTGTCCCGGTTGCTGGCCCGGGCCGCGAAGCTCCTCGCCCCGCGGGGCTTCCTCGTGCTCGACGACCTCGGTCCTGGCCAGCACCCGGTCGCTGACCTCCCCCTGGCGGTCGACTGGGTCATCCAATCGGGCGGCCGGACGTTCACTCGACGCAGCCAGCTCAGCCACCGGGAGGCTCCGGAAGGGCTGCGGGTGACCCTGTCCACGATCGTGGACGTGCAGGACCCCGATGGTACGATAGCGCGGCTTCCGGCCAGTTTCCGCCTCTGGTACCCATCAGGGGACGCCGTCGCGCGGCTGGTTGAGGCCGCGGGGCTCGCTGTCGCCGCGACGTACGGGTCGCATGACCTGGGAGCGTTTTCGGCCGCCAGTGAGCACCTGATCGTCCTCTGCCGACGGATTCGGCATCGGTCTTCGCGGCG
>DATFEC010000281.1:0-4656 GCA_035251655.1 Candidatus Limnocylindria bacterium
CCAGCGGCGGGATTTCCGGCCCTCGGCGTAGCAGGCGCGCACGAGGAGCCGATACGACCAGGCCTCGAAGCGGGCCGGGTCGCGGAGCTGCGGAAGGTCCTGCCAGACGCTGACCAGCGCCTGCTGGGTGGCGTCCTCGGCGAGGTCGATGTCGCTCAGGATCCGGTGCGACGTCGCCAGGAACCGATCCGCGATCGTGGCAGCCAGATCCGCGAAAGCCTCTCGGTCTCCGCGCTGCGCCCGTACCACGAGATCGGTATCCATGCCCCTTCCAACGTTGCGGCATCGGTTTCAGGCCGACGCTACATCCGGTATGGGGCGTGGGCGGGAAGATTTCTTCAACGATCCCGAGCCTTCTTGCACGCAAGGAAGGGGCGGGGCGGCATGAGGAACCGCCCCGCCCCATGGTTGGATGGTTGGTGAGTCGGCTAGTCGAAGCGGATGCTGTTGAGCATCTGGTCGAGTTGGACGTCCCGCGCATCGGTGTAGTTGGCGGCGATCACCACCCGCGTCCCATCGACGTCGTAGATGTCGATGGTGACCGGCCGGTCACCGGTCGGCGCAAGCATCTCGGGCGCGAGCTGGATGTCGCCGCCGTTGCAGTCGCGGAAGTCGTCAGGCGGGACGTAGTGCAGGCGGAGGCCCGAGACCCCGTCCGTGGTGGTCACTGACGTCGGAGCGCTGAATGTCAGCCCCGGCACGCTGCCGAGCGCCGTCGCCAGGTCGTTCGCCGTGGGACCCACCGGCGGAGCCTGCAGGCCGAGTTCTGGCTGGCAGGGGTCGTTGTACAGGTTGTATATGGTGCGGGCGGACATGGTGGCCTTTTCGTCGTCGATGGACCACACCACGTCGTCCGGCGGGTTCTTCTCCCAACCGGCAGTTACGGTGAAGACCACCTGGATGCCCTCGATATGGGTGAAGGCGTAGTCCCCGGGGTCCAAGCTGCCCCCGGGATGCGCCCCGAAGTCCTCGGGCTCGCCGGGTGACGGCACCGCCGCCTCGGACGGGGCCTCCGAAGGAGCGACCGAAGGTGACGGCGTCGAAGCCGACGGCCCGCCCACGTTCACCCCGTCGCCGAAGAAGAGTGCGCCACCGATGATCACCGCGCCGATGACCACGGCAACCACCAGGCCCCATCGGGCCGGTGAATCCATGCTGCTGTTCATGTACGTGTCCCTCATCAGCCCGGTGACCGGGCCGATCTGTCGTGTCGTTGGCAGCTCGGCGCGCACGGCATCGCGGATGGAGCTAGGCAAGGGAGTCATGCCCTCGTACTCGTCGAGGTACGCCTCCAACTGACCGATGAACTCGTCTTCGCGTGTCATGCCGTGCCTCGCTGTGCTGGGTTTCGCGCATCCCGCGCATCGGCCTCGAGGGCCGTACGCAGGTGTTGAAGTGCGTAATGGAGTCGCGAGCGCGCCGTGCCGACGGGTGTCCCCATCGTCTCGGCCGCTTCCGAGGGTGTCTGGCCCAGGTAGTGGACCAGCACGACCACCGTCCGGTGCTCAACCGAGAGCTGTCGGAAGGCCGCATCGAGCTGGTCCTGGGCGGCGACGCGAGACGCGGAGTCCGGGAGCATCGGTTCGTCATCGGTCAGCAACCGCAGGTTGCCGCGGTGACGTCGCTCACGGCGCGCTTGCGAATGGCAGGCGTTCACGACGAGCCGATACGTCCAGGCTTCGAAGCGGTCGGGATCCCTGAGCCGCGGCAGGTTTCGCCATGCATTCAGCAGTGCCTCCTGGGTGGCGTCCTCCGCGAGGGTCGGGTCACGCAGGATCCGGCGTGCCACAGAGTGCAGGCTGTCCCCGACGCGATCGATCAACGTGTCGAACGCCTCTTCGTCGCCGCGCATCGCCCGCTCGACGAGCCTTCGCTCCATCCCTCAGCCTTCTTGGTGTGCTGCCCGCTGGGTGCGGCCAATCACCGAGTATGAGTCGCGTGCCCGCGCCAGCGTTCAACGCGCGGTCTTGATGCGATCTTCACCGCGCACCGCGAGAGTCCGGGTTGCCAGGGAGGGCACCACGAAAGAGCACTCCCCAACGAGGTGACACGGAACGATGTCTCAGCCACTGAAGCTTGTGGGCGGCGCCGCCGCCCTGATCACGGCCGCGCTGGTGGGCGGAACGCTCATCGGTTCGGTTCTCGCCGCGCCGTCGGGAACCGGTGGAACGGGCGATCCCACCCCCGTCCTCGGCGGGGACGAAACAAACACCGACGCCACGGCCTATTGCCAGGTCTTCCTCGACACGTTCGCATCAGAGCTTGGCGTCGGGACCGATGAGCTCGCCCCGGCGGCGAAGGCCGCAACCATTGCGGCCATCAAGGCGGCGGTGGAGGCCGGCGACCTGACCCAGGACGCCGCCGATCGGATGATCGCCCGAGTCGAAGCCTGGGACGGCGAAGGGTGCCGCTGGATCGGCTTCAAGCTCGGCCACTGGGCGCACCACGCGGGCCGTGTCGACTTCCTCTCCGGCATGTTTGACGCTGCCGCCGGCGCGCTGGGCATGACGACCGCCGAGCTCCGCGAGGCGCTCGCCGACAGCACTCTGCACGAGGTCGCCGAATCGGAGGGCGTTCCATACGCCGACGTGGCCGAAGCCGCGCTCGCCTCGGCCCAGGCCGATCTTGACGCGGCCGTCGAAGCGGGCACGCTCACCCAGGCGCAGGCCGATGCGATCCTCGAGCGGCTGGACGGCGCGCTGAGCGATGGCGACATCGGCGACTGGGGCCCGCGTCGGGAATGGTTCCATCGCGATCCCAACGCGCCGGAGTCCGATTCGCCGTCGGGCGACGAGACTGACGCGGAGGCTACCGCCGCTTAGCACGGCAGCCGCGGCGGGCGTGAGGCCGAGGAACTTCGGCCGCGCTACCGCCGTCTAGTCCGCAAAGGGCCGCCCGGGCTGTGGGGCGGCCCTTTCATTTTCCGCCAGCAGTCGGCGGGACCATTGGGGGATCGGCCTTGCGGACGACCCGCCATAGCATCGGTTCATGGCGGTCAATCGCAACCGAAGGGCGACCGATATGGCCTGGAACGAACCCGGGGCCGCGCAGCGCGTCATCGGTCGGTCCCTCGCACGGCCGGTGACCGGGGTGTTCATCGTGGTGCCGCTGCTCGGCGCGATCCTGGGGATGGGCAACCCGCCGTGGTTGCTCACGATCAGCGGTGCCGCGGCGCTGTACCTCGCCGGCGACCTGGCCCTGTCGCGGATGGGCCATCCAGTCTCGTTCGCCCTGGGAGCACATGTGAACCTGGTGGCCTGGACGGCGGGGATCGGTGCCATCTCCGCCGCGGCGTGGACGGCAGGCGGGTTTGAATACCACGGGGAGCTGGTTGCGCTGGTCGGGATGGTCGCCGCCCTGGCGGTTGGTCTCGGAAGCTCGCGGGTGGAGGCGGTCCTGTGGACCGTGGCCGCGGGCGCGGCCGTTGCGCTGGGAGCGTCGGTCGTCGGGCGGCTGGTGGTGGAGTCCGGAATGGCCGTGGCGGCGATCGGGGTGGGAACCTGGTTCGGAGCCGTCGTCGGCGTGGTCATGGAACGGATGATTCCGGGGCGGCGGGCGAGGGCCGGTATCCGAGGGGCCGTGGTACCCAGCTCCGGAGCCTCGACTTCTCGTCGGAGAGCCGCGAAACCCCACAGCACGGCCGACGTCGGCCAGCGGCCCGCGGTCTAGGTCGCGACCACCTCGCCGTTGGCCGCTGGGCCGCGGTGCTGGCGGAGGTGGAAGAACAGGTCGAGTGCGGTCTTCAGGACGACGAGGACCAGCAGCGACCCGAGCGGCGTCCCCAGGAAGATGCTGACGAACGCACCGACGACGATGGTCACGTGCATCACGGCCAGGCGGCCGTAGGGCTGGGTCATGAGCTGGGCCGGCGAGAGGGTCCTGTATTCGCCACGACCGATGAAGTTGGTCCAGAACGAGACCCCGTGGCTGATCGCCAGGCCGACCACCCCCACCCCGAGGATCGGCCAATCCGGCGTGGTCAACGACACGTCCATCGGCTCGCCGAACGGGGCGCCATCCGGTCCGTAGAACTGGGCCCCGGCCATGGCCGGGACGAACGTGAACACGAACAGCCCGTGAACGACCCAAAAGAGCCCGTAATGGACGGTGAAGAAGCCAGCCGTGCCGACCCGGCTCAGGTTCGCCGCCGGCCGGCCGTTGATCGTCAGCCGCGAGATCGGGGCGTTGGCCGTCCCGGTGCCTTGCGCCATCAGGATCTTCAGGACGTTGATCACGCCCACGACCCCGTTCTCCGCCCAGTACAGGGCGAGGATGAGCAGGAGGTCCCAGCCGAGCCAGAGGACGCCGCCCAACGGGATGAGGTTGGTGGTGACCAGCAGGACCGCGGCGATGGCCGACGAGTTGACCCGGTATGCACCCACGACCTTATCGATGAACGTCGGTGGCGGACCGGGGACTGGGCCAGCCTCAGGCGGGGGCACGGGGGTGCAGTGTGACTCCATCGGCCCGGGTGGGGAAAGCGGAAAAGTACTGGACCGGCATACCTGACTCGCGCACGATGCGCGGATCGTGGATCTGAGGCCGTCGGCTCGTCTGTTGGATATCGGCTGGGTGGTTGCCTTCGCGCTCTGTGTCAGCGCCAGCGCCCTGAGCGCGGCGCATGGGCGTCCACCCGAGATCTTCCTGCCGATTGGT
>DATFEC010000147.1:0-3517 GCA_035251655.1 Candidatus Limnocylindria bacterium
GCGACTACGAATCCCTGTCCTGGCCATGGCGGGCGTCATGGTGCTGTCCGCCTGCGGGACGTCCGGTCCGAGCGGCATGCTCGAGGAGCTGGGCGATGGCGAGGGCGAGCTGAACCTCATCATCTGGTCCGGCTATGCCGAAGAGGGCGCCGTCGAAGGGTTCGACTGGGTCAATCCCTTCGAGGATGAGACCGGCTGCGAAGTGTCGGCGACGGTCATGAATGACTCGGGGCACGGCCGGCAGCTCCTCCAGTCTGGCGAATACGACGGAGGCTCGTTCTCCGGCAACGCCACCGATCGGCTCATGGCCGCCGGTGACGTGCAGCCGGTCAACGTCGACCTGATCCCGAACTACGCGAACATCTTCGAAGGCCTGAAGCTCCAGGCCCACAACTCGCTGGATGGGGTTCCGTACGGCGTGCCACACGGCCGCGGACCGAACCTCCTTGCCTGGAACACCGAAGAGGTCGAGGATCAGACGACGCAGGACGGGCTGTGGGAGGAGGCCAGCAACTACGCCGGCCAGCTGAGCGTCTTCGACTCGCCGGACTTCATCGCCGATGCGTCGCTCCACCTGATGGCCACGCAGCCAGACCTCGGGATCGAGAACCCGTACCAGCTCACCCAGGAGCAGTTCGACGCGGCCATTGCGCTGCTCGAGGACCTGATGGGCCACGAGCCGCAGTTCTGGGGCGGCACGACGTTTGGTGAGCAGATCACGGCCTTCGCGGCCGGGGACATCGTGCTCGGTACGACCTGGCAGTACCAGATCAATGTCCTGCAGGGCCAGGGGGCGCCGATCGAGGGCATCAAGCCCGCCGAGGGTGCAACCGGGTGGTCCGACACGTGGATGATCGCGACCGAGGCGGAGCACCCGAACTGCATGTACATGTGGATGAACCACATGGCATCGGCCGAGGCCAACTCGATGGCCACGGTCTACTTCGGCGAAGCATCGACCAGCCCGCAGGCTTGCGAGGCCGCGGAAGCGCTCTCGCCCGGCCACTGCGAGTTGACCCATGCCGAAGACGAGCCGTACTGGGAGGACGTCTGGTACTGGAGCACGGCTCGCGAGGACTGTGCTGACGACGACGACTCCACCACGTGCGTGGACTACGACGCGTGGGTGGAAGCATGGACGACGCTCCGCGGCGGCTGAGCCCGGAACCGTCTTCCAGAGGCAACCGAAGCTCCCCGGGGTCCGCCCCGGGGAGCCTCATCTCTGACCGATGACCACCGACGCGCCCGCCGTCGCCAGGGCACCGATGCCCGGCCGCCCCCGGCGGATCGCAGCCTGGCTGCACGTCCGTCCGCGGACGCAGCTCCGGCTGCTCCTTGCCGCGCCGATGTTCTGGATGGTCGTCGTCTACCTCGGTTCGCTGGCCATCCTGTTGCTGAACGCCTTCTGGACGAAGGATGCCTTCACCGGCAAGGTCAACCCGTTTGACTGGTCGTTGGCTGCGTTCGAACAGATCATCGGGAACGACGTCTACCGGACGATCGCGGTGCGGACGGTGGGCATCGCGCTGCTGGTCACGGTGACGGATGCCATCCTGGCGTTCCCGATCGCCTACTACATGGCCCGTGTCGCGAGCCCGCGGGTCCGCGGCCTGCTCGTGGTGGCGATCCTCATGCCACTGTGGGCGTCGTACCTCGTCAAGATCTTCGCCTGGCGCTCGATCTTCCAGGGCAATGGCCTGCTGTCGTGGGTCCTCGGTCCGCTGGGCATCCCGGCCCCCGGCACCGATGAGCTCATCAACTCGTGGATCGTCTTCAGCTACCTGTGGCTGCCGTACATGATCCTGCCGCTGTTCGCCGGTTTCGAGCGAGTTCCGAGCTCGCTGCTTGAGGCGTCCTCTGATCTCGGGGCCCGCGCCCGCACGACGTTCCGGCGGGTCATCCTGCCCCTCGTCTTCCCCGCGCTCGTGGCGGGGTCGATCTTCACCTTCTCACTGACGCTGGGCGACTACATCGTCCCGGACCTGGTCAGTGACGCGAAGTTCATCGGCAACGTGATCTACGACCAATCGACGCTCGGTGACTTGCCCGTTGCCGCGGCGTACTCACTGATCCCGATCATCATCATGGTCATCTACCTCCTCGTGGCGCGCCGGCTCGGTGCGTTCGAATCGCTGTGAGCCCGGTGTCCAATGGTTGAGTCGCGCTGGGTGCGGATCGGGCTTCGTGTTGCCACCTGGGTGATCCTCGGCTTCCTGTACCTGCCGCTCGCGGTGGTCGTGATCCATGCGTTCAACGCAAGCCCGTTCAACGAATGGCCCCCGACCGGGTTCACGCTTCGCTGGTTCAGCGAGGCGTTGACGAACGCCGCGATTCCGGTGGCGTTCATGAACTCGATCCTCGCGGCGCTGGGGGCGGTGGCCATTGCCCTGGTCCTCGGAACCCTGGCGGCGATGGCGGTGCAGCGCTACGAGTTCTTCGGCAAGGACTCCGTCAGCTTCCTGCTCGTGCTGCCCATCGCCCTCCCGGGCGTCGTCACCGGCATCGCGCTGAGCTCGACGTTCCAGACGCTCGGCATCGGCTTCAGTCTGATGACGATCATCGTCGGCCACGCCACTTTCTGCGTGGTGATCGCCTACAACAACGTCGTTGCGCGTCTGCGCCGCTTGCCGCGCTCACCGGAAGAGGCGTCGGCCGACCTCGGGGCCGACACGTGGATCACGTTCCGCCGGATCACGATGCCTGGCATGCGGACGGCGTTGCTCTCGGGAGCGCTCCTCGCCTTCGCCCTGTCGTTTGACGAGGTCATCGTCACGAACTTCACGGCCGGGGCCGGGACCCAGACGATCCCCCTGTTCGTGCTGGCGTCGATGCAGCGCCCGACCGAGCTGCCGGTCGTCAACGTTCTCGCCATGGTCATGGTCCTCTTCAGCGTGGTCCCGGTCTACATCGCCCAGCGAATCAGCGGCGGCGAGGCCGCGGGAGCCCGCGTCTAGCGGCTTTCCGACCTCGCCTCCATCCGCCCGGGTGTCGGCCATGGGGCCGTTCGACCGATGGGCCGCCCACCTACCTCGCGCTCCAGCTGATGCGCGCCGGGGGTGCCGGGTCGGAACCGAAGCCGGTCCACCGGCTCCCCGCCGACCAGGTGCCGCTCCACGATTTCGAGGGCATCCGCCGGGCTGACCGCGGCGTACCACACGCCCTCGGGGTAGACGACCACCATCGGTCCGTTGCCGCACTGCGAGAAGCAGCCCGACTTGTTGATCCGGACCCCCGGGCCGAGGCCGGCTTCCTTGATCCGGGCCTTCAGGGCAGCGTGCACGCCGAGCCCGTCACCATCGACCGTCGGGCACCAGTCCCCTGCGGTGCACACGAAGACGTGGCGGGCATAGATCGGCGGGTCGGAATCGTGGTCGTGGATGGTCATCGGTCTCCGAATGTACTCCCGCGTCTCACCAAACGTACCGGGGGTCCGCAGGGCACCGGAACCCTACTATCCGGCCACGAGCCGCGCCGACCAGCACCCTCCGAGCCGGCGCGGCTCATACCTCACCAGAGT
>DATFEC010000121.1:0-7300 GCA_035251655.1 Candidatus Limnocylindria bacterium
GAGACGAGATCGGCGTCATTCCCGGTCCGGTGCGACCGGCCGGACACGGTGACCCAGATCGACTCCAGCAGGTTCGTCTTGCCGGCCCCGTTGGGCCCGGCGATGAGGGTCAGCCCGGGGTCCGGCGCGAGCTCGGCGGTGGCGTAGCTCCGAAAGTGATCGAGCTGGAGTCGGGCGAGACGCACGCCAACATCAGGACGCAGTGCGCACCGGCATGATCACGTGCACGTACTCGTCCTTCCCCACGCCCCGGATGACCCCCGGCGCCAGCGGGCCCGAGAGTTCGAGCACGGCCTCGTCGGCCCCGAGGGCACCGAGGACGTCGGTCAGGTAGCGGGCGTTGAACGCGATGGTGGTCGGCGACCCCTCCACCGTGGCGTCGAGCGAGTCGGCGTTGTCGCCGATGTCGACCGCATGGGCGCTGATCGTCACCCCGGACGCCTCGCCGTCGGCCCCGCCGACCTCGACCTTGATGATGTTCGCGGAGTCGCGGGCGAAGAAGCTCGCCCTGCGGGTGCCGGCCAGGAACGCCTCGCGGTCCAGGGTGGCGCGCGCCGTCCAGGAGTCCTTGGCCGGGACGACTGGCTCGTAGTTCGGGAACTGGCCCTCGATCAGGCGGCTGACGAGGTCGATCCCCTCCACGTGGAACAGCACTTGGCTGCGGTTGGGGGTCACGGTGATCTCGACCGGGGCCTCGGCGTCCGGCAGGATCCGGACCAGCTCGGCGTACGAGCGACCCGGGACCACGATCGTGGTCTCTGCCGCGACCGGCTTGGCGAGGGTCAGGGTGCGAACCGCGATCCGGTAGTTGTCGGCGGCGGCCAGGGTCATCGTGTCCCCTTCGAGCCGGGTCAGAACCCCGGTCAGGATCGGTCGGGACTCGTCGGTGGCGGCCGCGAACACGACCTCCCCGAGCGCCTCACGCAGGACGCGGGCATCGACCGAGGTGATCGGTGCCTCACCGATGGCCCCCACCACCGGGAACTCGTCCGCCTCGATGCCCTTGATCGACGCCCGGCTCCCCCCGCAGGTCACCTTCAGGCTCCGGTCCTTGGGCGAGAGCTCGAGCTCGATGGTCTGGGGTGGCAGCGAACCGACCAGGTCGGTGAGGAGGCGTGCAGGAACGGTGATCTCGCCTCCGTCCTCGACCTTGCCCGGGACCCAGCAGGTGATGCCGATCTCGAGATTGGTGGCGGTCAGCTTCAGCCCGCCATCCTCGGTTCGGAGAAGGACATTGGCCAGGACAGGGAGCGTGGCTCGGCTGGCAACCGCCCGACTCACGATTCCCAGCCCACGGGCCAGGTTCTCCTGCATGACGGAGATGTTCATCGACGGCTTCTCAACTACGGTTCCTTGAAGCATAGAGTTTTCTATTCGTCGCCTTTCGTCATAGGGGTGTGGACGGTGTGGACATCGGTCGGTACCGTGCCCGGAACACCGCTTCAGACCGGTGGGCCGGCTGGGGATGGGTCGTGCGCGGGTGTCGCCAGACAGGCGAAGAGGCGGGGATGAGACCGATGGAGGGGCGCACCCGAGCCTCGTTTGGCCCCGGTCTTGTCCCCCGTCCGTCACCGCCTCGCGGTCGGTTGTCCACCACCGTCACTCCGAGTAGATCATCTCCCGAACCGCGCTGATCTCGCGCCGCAGCTCGTCGTTGTCCTGCATCTCGCGGTTGATCTTGTCGCAGGCGTGGAGGACGGTGGAGTGGTCTCGTCCACCGAGCTCGGCCCCGATCCGGAGGAGCGAGATGTCGGTCTCCTCGCGGATGAGGTACATCGCGATCTGGCGTGGTACGACGATCGCCTTCTCTCGCTTGCTGCTCCGGAGCTGGTCGAGGTTGACCCCGTAGTAGTCGGCCACCACCCGGACGATGCGCTGCGGGGTGATCGACCGCTTGCGCGGGTTGTACATGACGTTGCTCAGGACCGCCGACGCGAGCTCGATGTTGATGGGCGCGCCGCTCATCGAGGCGTAGGCCAAGACCCGGTTCAGGGCGCCCTCCAGCTCACGGACGTTGCTCACCACCTTGCGGGCAATGAAGTCGATGACCTCCGACGGGATGAGGTGGAGCTGGTCCTCCGCTTTGGACCGGAGGATGGCGATCCGGGTCTCGAGGTCGGGCGGGGTGAGGTCGGCGATGAGGCCCATCTCGAACCGGGAGCGGAGCCGCTCCTCGAGGGTGGTGATCGCCTTCGGTGGGCGGTCCGACGACAGGACGATCTGCTTGCCGACCTCGTGGATCGCGTTGAAGGTGTGGAAGAACTCTTCCTGGGTCCGCTCCCGCTCGGCGATGAACTGGATGTCGTCGATGAGCAGGACGTCGATGCGCCGATACCGGCTTCGGAAGTCCTCCATCTTCTGCTCGCGGATGGAGTTGATGAAGTCGTTCGTGAACTTCTCGCTGGTCGCGTACAGGATCCGCTTGCGAGGGAACTTGGCGGCTACCGCGTGACCGATGGCGTGCATGAGATGGGTCTTGCCCAGTCCCACCCCGCCGTAGAGGAACAGCGGGTTGTAGGCGTGACCCGGCCGCTCGGCCACCGACAGCGCCGCGGCGTGAGCCAGGCGGTTGGCGCTGCCGACGATGAAGTTGGCGAACGTGTAGCGGGCGTTCAGGTTGACGGCGTTTCCGCTCGGGGCGGAGGCCGGGACCGGTGTCAGCTCGTCGCTCGCCTGCTCAGGCGCGGGGCCGGGGGCATCGGCCACCACGAACTCGACGCGGACCGAGCGACCGACGACGCGGGCCAGGGTTTGGCTGATCAGGGTCCGGTAGCGGTTGTCGAGCCAGTCACGGGTGAACCCATTGGGGGCCGAAATGCGGAACAGGTGCTCGTCGATCTCCTCGAGGGAGGTGTCCTTCAGCCACGTCTCGAAGTTTGCGGCCGAAAGGCTCACCTGCAGCTCGCCGAGGACGGCGCGCCACACCTGTTTCGCATCCATTTCGACAGACGCCTCCAGACCGGCATGGCGTGGGCCACGGACCGGGCGAAATCCAAGAATCTGGTGCTCCTCCGGGGCGGGCACGGCCCGTGGGCTGGGCGTCTGGCTCCGGGGGTCGGCGTAGTGTACGCCAGCCCGATGGGCAGGGCAACGATTCTTGGCTGCGTACGCTAGAATCGCCGCCACGCGACGCCCGACCGCCAACGTTGCACCGATGAGGCTGGCGAAGAGCCAGCCTCGCGCATGTTCGGCAGACTGGCGCCGCCCTGGCTGAACAGAGGGTGAGCCCACGACGATGAAACGGACCTACCAGCCCAAGAAGCGCGCCCGGAAGCGGAATCACGGCTTTCGCGCCCGCATGGCTTCCAAGGGCGGTCGTCGCGTGCTTGCCCGCCGCCGGGCGAGGGGGCGCAGCCGGCTGAGCGCCTGACCCCGGAGGCCCCGCCCGTGCCGGCCTACCCGACGCTCCGTCACCGGGCCGACTTCGAGGCGGTGGTGCGCTCGGGGAACGTCAGCGCCACCCGGTTGCTTGTCCTGCGGGCCCAGCGAACGGACGGGCCGACCACACGGATCGGTCTGGCAACACCGGCCTCCCTGGGAGGGGCCGTCGAACGGAATCGAGTACGACGCCGCGTGCGCGCGCTGGTCCAGGCGCGTCATGGCGAGATGGGAGCGGGCTGGGACCTGCTGGTGATCATGAAACCTGCGGCTCGCGCCGCGACCTACGCCGAGCTTGGAGCCGCACTGGACGCGGCGCTGGCCCGAGCCGGGGTCCGCGGGGAGTGACCGCGTGCGGCTGATCGGCCTGGGCCTGATCAGGGCCTACCAGGCACTGACCTTCTGGATGCCGCCGACCTGCCGCTACACGCCGTCCTGCTCGGCCTACACCTACCAGGCCATCGAGCGCTACGGCTTCTTCCGAGGGTCGTGGATGGGCGCCAAGCGGATTGCCCGCTGCCATCCGCTCCACCCCGGCGGTTACGACCCGGTCCGCTAGGAACCGCTGCCCATGCTGCCGATTCTTGCTGAAGGGTTCCTGGGGATCGAGTCCTTCAACCCGCCGTGGGACGTCATCTTCCTCCCCCTGTTCAACGCCCTGATCGGGCTCTACGACCTCCTCTTCAGCGACCTGGCTCTGGCGATCATCGCCCTGACCATCATCATCCGCACCCTGCTGGCGCCGCTCTTCGTGCGGCAGATTCGCTCCCAGAAGGAGATGCAGCGGATGTCGCCGCTGGTCAGGGAGATCCAGCGCAAGCACAAGGGCAACCAGCGGAAGATCAGCGAGGAGACGGCCGCGCTCTACCGCGAGCACGGCGTGAACATGTTCGGCGGCTGCCTGCCGCTGGTGCTCCAGCTCCCGATCCTGTTCGCCCTCTACCAGGCCCTCTCGCGTGCCTCGAGCGTGGTGACCTTCCAGGCGCCCGAGGACCAGCAGGCCGAGTTCACGGCATTCCTCGACGCGAACCCGGCGATCGAGCCGCTCGGCAACAACATGTACCAGATCCCGTTCGATGGGTCGTGCGCGGTCCCATCCGATTTCCACACCTTCCTGCCGCTGAACTGCCAGCTCATCACTCCGTTCAAGCTCGATGCCCCGGTGGACACCGTCGTCGAGTGGCTGACCAACCCCTTCACCGGCGTGTCGCTGAACCTCGCGACCGTGGACCAGGCGTTCTCGGTCTTCCTGTTCGGCAGCTTCGCCATCTCGATGCTGGCGGTCATCGCCGGCATCCTCCAGTTCGTCCAGGTCCGGATGACATCGCCACGGAACATGGGCGACGATCCGACCGCCACCACCACCCAGACCATGACCTACCTGTTCCCGATCATGACCGTGATCTGGGGCGGCATCTTCCCCAGCGGCCTGGTCCTGTACTGGGGCGTGTACACCGCCTACCTGATCGTGCAGCAGTACATGATCCTGGGCTGGGGCAATCTCTTCCCGCTCTTCGGCTGGCAGCCGAGATGGGTGCCGGCACCCGACGCCGGTGACCTCGGAGCCACGAGGCCGAAGAGCCCAACACCACCTCCGACCAATGGGAACGCGACCACGCCCGAGCCTGCCCGGCCCGGCGGTCAGCGACGCTCCGGTCGGCGACGACGAGGCCGGGAGGGCCGACGACGATGACCTTCAAGGAGTTCTCCGGAAAGAACGTCGAGGAAGCGATCCGCGCCGCCATGAAAGAGTTCGGCGCGGACTTGGGCGACCTCGACATCGAGATCCTGTCGCAGGGCAGCCGCGGCATCCTGGGCGTGGGCAGTGACGAGGCCCGTATCCTCGCCGCCCCGAAGTCCGCCGTGGCCGAGGCGACCAGCGTTCGCGCTGATTCCCCGCCTGAGCCGGCAGCCGAGCCCGGCCCAGCGGAGGCCGACGAGACCGTTGCAGTCGATACCGTTGACGACGCCGTGGCGGTCGACGAGACCGATAATGGCGGGCTGACCCCGGTCATGGCCGACGAGCCTGTCGCTCCATCCGGCACCCGAGAGCGAGGACGTAGTCGCAGCCGCGACGCAGCAGCCGCATCGACGCGGTCATCCCGTGAGCGGCGACCGCCCCGCGAGCGACGCCCCGCCGAGCCGCGCAATGGAGATTCTCGCCCCGAGCCACGGCCGTTCGTCCCCGCCAAGCCGATGGACGAGCTGTCCGAGTCCGAACGGGCGACCGTCGACGAGGCCAAGTCGGTCCTCGAGGAGCTGCTCCGCCTGATGGAGCTGCCCGGCACCGTCGAGGTCACGTTGGGCACGGAGGCGGCGAAGCTCAACGTGGTGGGGGATGACCTGGGGGTCCTCATCGGGCGCCGCGGGGAGAAGCTGGCGAGCCTCCAGCACATCGTCAACCTGATCGTCGCCCGTCGCGAAGGGCAGCTGAACCGGATCATGGTCGACGTCGAGAACTACCGCGGCCGCCGGGAGGACCAGCTCCGGGACGTCGCCGACCGCGCGGCGCAGCGGGTCGCCCAGAGCGGCAAGATCATCCAACTCGAGGCGATGCCCGCCATGGAGCGGCGGATCGTCCACCTGGCCCTGGCCGAGCACGACACCGTGCGGACCCAGAGCGTCGGGGTCGAGCCCAACCGCCGGGTGGTGATCCTCCCCGCCAACAAGGTCGGCTAGGGCGGCCGATGTCCCGCGCCCCGGCACCGGATGGCGGTGCCGGTCCGGTCCGTGCCATTGGCCGTCTCGGGCCGGGCGAGCCATGGGTCGGATTCGCGCCGAGCGCCGAGGGTCACCGTCTCGTCTTCGGCCGGGCGGATGGCTCGCTGGCGATCGACCCGACCACCGACCCGGTTGATCGACGAGCCGGGCTGGTGGCGGCGGCCGTCGCCTTCTTCCTTGCCCTGCTCGCCGATCCGCCCGCCGAGCTCGAGGCGACCCAGGCCGACATCGCGGGCCTGGTCTCCGGCCTCGTCAGCGAGGGTGTCGGGGATCCCAGCCCGGGGCGTGAGGCGCTCGACGCCATCGACGACGGGCTGCCGGCGGAGGCGGTCGCCCTCCGCCTCCAGCGGCTGCTGCCGGCCGGTGCGGACGCGCTGGCAACCCTCCGCGCCCGGGCGGGGATGTCTACCGCGGAGGGTCGTCCCGCCGCGGAGGGTCGTCCCGCCGCGGAGCGCTGAAGCGGCTCAGGCCGGTGGCGGCTCGGCAGGCGGCGGTGCGGCCGGCGGAGCGGGCGGTGCGGCCGTGGACGTTCCGCTGTCGGCCTGGTAGGCCCGCCAGCCGGCGAAGGCAAGGACCACGGAAGCGACCAGGCCGACGAGGAACTGGATCGTGTCGATCGTCACCAGGTTGTCCGTGATGTAGCCGAGCCACTGGAACATGACGAGGATCCAGACCACGGCGGCGATCGCGCCAAGGCCGAGGAGCAGCACGCCGCGCGGCATCGGCAGCTTGACGTTCGGCGCCAGCCGGGCCTGGAAAAGGATGAACAGCACCGCGAGGGCGGCCAGGGTCGGCACGAACATCAACGCACCCCACCGCCAGAACAGGCTGACGATGCCGGTGATGGCCACGATGAGTGCCGCGATGGCCGCCAGGCGGTCGTTCGCGCTCAGGGCAGAGAACATGGGCGACTCCTCGATGAACGGGCTGCGACGGGCGGACGCCGGTAGCGAAACCGTACCGCGAGGATATCGGTCAATCAAGACCGAAATCGAGGAAAAGTGGTGGAGATGGGGGAGAATCGAACTCCCCGTCCAAGACCGAGTTGCCGGGTCTCACTACGAGCGTGTCCGGCTTACTTGGGTTTCGGGACTCGGGCCCCCAACCGGCGGGGTGCTCCGCGCCCTATCCGGCTGCCTTTCGGCTCTTTGTCACCGCTCACCGGAGTCGGCGGTGCCGCATCTCCCCTGATGACATCTTC
>DATFEC010000303.1:0-4557 GCA_035251655.1 Candidatus Limnocylindria bacterium
TAGAACGGCGGCACCTTCGAGGGGTTGAGGATCTCGAGCTGATCGACGCCGACCTCGATCTCGCCCGTGCCGAGCTCGGGGTTGGCCGTTCCCTCGGGCCGTGTCCGCACCGTCCCCTCGACCTGGATGACCCACTCGTTCCGAGCCTCGGCGCCGGCCCGATGAGCGTCCGGCTGCTCGTCCGCGTGGGTGACGACCTGGGTGATGCCGTACCGATCGCGGAGGTCGAAGAAGGTCAGCTGGCCGTGGTCGCGACGGCGGTGCACCCAGCCGGCCAGCGTGACGCGCTCCCCGACCTGGGCCGGTCGCAGCTCACCGCAGGTGTGGGTCCGGAACGAGTGGCGGGCGGGCATGGGGTGGGCATCGTAGCCGAGCGTGGCGCGCGGCCGGGCTCACTGGTCGTCCGCCCGCGTCGCGGCCGCGACCTCGCTGAGTGGGACTTCGCGCTGGCTTCCATTGGCGAGGTCACGCAGGACGACGACGCCCCGGGTCAGCTCCTCGCCGACGATGACCGCCCATCGGGCGCCGAGCTTGGCGGCCCCTTCCAACTGGCGACCGAGCTTCCGCTCGCTGCCATCCGGTCGGGCCCGGAGACCACCGTCCCGCAGGGCGTTGGCCACGACCAGACGCTCGGCGACGTCCCCGGGCTGGGTGCCGACGACAACAACGAGGGCAGGGGTCGGGAGGCCGGGTACCCCCCGGTCGGCCATGGCCAGCACGATCCGGTCCAGGCCGACGCCGAACCCGATCCCCGCCGTCGGCGGTCCGCCCAGGGCCTCGACCAGCCCGTCGTAGCGGCCACCTCCGGCCAGGGCGTCCTGCGATCCTTCCCGGCCAGTCGGAAAGACCTCGAACGTCGTCCGGGTGTAGTAGTCGAGGCCCCGGACCAGCCGATGGTCGAGGACATAGCCCACGCCGAGGCGGTCGAGGAAGCCACGAACGGCCGCGAAGTGGGCGGCGCAGGCCGGGCACAGGTGGTCGATCGACTTTGGCGCACCGGCGGCGAGCTCCGGGTCGAGCGCGCGGTCATCGAGCACGCGGAGCGGGTTGGCCTCCAAGCGGCGTCGCCCGTCGGCATCCAGTGCGTCGCGGTGGGCGGTGAAGTAGTCGACCAGCGCGGTCCGGTAGGCCGGGCGGCAGGCAGTGTCGCCGATCGAGTTCAGGTGGACCCGTGTGCCTTCCAGTCCAACGGTCGCGCAATACCGCGTCGCCAAATCGATGAGCTCCGCGTCGACGGCAGGGCCTGGGTCACCGATGACCTCCACGTCCCACTGGGTGAACTCCCGGTAGCGGCCGGCCTGCGGTCGGTCGTAGCGGAACATCGGACCAATGAGGGTGAGGCGGAGCGGACCCGGCCGCACGTGCATCCCGTGCTCGAGGTAGGCCCGGACGATGCCGGCCGTGGGCTCGGGGCGCAGGGCCCAGGCCGCCTCCGCGTCCTCGCTGCCTGCCGCACCGCCGACCCGGAACATCTCCTTGGCCACGGCGTCGCTCCCCTCTCCGAGGCCGCGGACGAACAGCTCGGATGCCTCGAACAGCGGGGTGTCGATCCGTTCGAACCCGTACCGCGACGCGAGCTCGGCCGCCGCACCTTCGGCCCGCGCCCAGGCGGCCGCTTCCTCGGGCAGGCGGTCCCGGGTCCCGCGGGGGGCATGAATCCTCGACATGTTGGCAGTCTACTGGCGGAACAGCAGCCGACGAACCACGGCGAATCAGAGATTGAGTCAGAACGGGAGATCGCGGCCTCTCTTAGGTGATTGCAGCTCGCCGGTGCGTCTCTGTGCCGCGCCATCGGGCCTGCTCAGGAGGTATCACGATGCGACTCGTCCGACTGATCCCGATCTCGATGGCCACCTTGCTGGTGCTCGCCCCAGTGGTCGTAGCTGGCGGAACCAGCGGGACGGTGGCCGGCTACTACAACTACCGTCCGACCGGAGAGCCTCCGGGACGAACGTTGGTCGTGCAGGCGACGGGCGGCTGGTTCGTCAAGGGCACCTGGGTGCAGCTCAACCCTGACACCGGAGCTGTGGCTCGCTCGGGCGCGGTGACGTGCCTGGTCACTGATGGCAACGACGCGTGGCTGGCTGGTCCCGAGCTGTTCCGCGCTTCGGGCCTCGATGCCCGGGCTGGGGTGTTCCTGCACATCCATGGGCCGCGGCCGGGAGAAGGTGACGATGCGGCCGTGACCTGGTTCGGCGATCCGGGACAGCCCCTCAGTGAAATGGTGGGCTGGTGCCGGAACCGAAACGCAGACCTCCCCCTGTTCCCGCTCGTCCACGGCGACGTCGACGTCCTGCCGTAGCGCCTCCGCAGGAGGGGCGGCTCGGCTGCCCCTCCCCAACCCCTGGCCCCGCATGAATGCTTGCCAAACTACAGGTCAGATACCCAAGATGGCGACTCAGACGCGGGCCTGTCGAACCAGGTCGCGACCGACGGGGCCGTGTATTGGATCGCGAGCTGGTCGAGCGCGCGCAGCAGGGGGACGAGGCCGCCTTCGCCGCGCTCGCGGTCCGGATCGGTGATCGGATGTTCGCGATCGCACATCACGTCCTCCGGGATACCGCCCGCGCCGAGGATGCCGCCCAGCAGGCACTCATCGACATCTGGCGCCATCTCCCCGAGCTCAAGGACCCGGACCGCTTCCAGGCCTGGGCATATCGGATCGTCGTTCGGGCTGCGTATGCCGAGGCCAAGCATCAGCGGACGTGGACCCTCAAGACGATGGCCAACCCGACCGAAGGGACGACCAGCCCGGACCATGCCGGGGCAATCGCCGACCGCGATCAGCTGGCTCGTGGATTCGATCGACTGCCGATGGACCATCGGGCTGTCGTGGTGCTGAAGTTCTACGCCGCCCTCTCCAACGACGAGATCGCTGAGGCTCTGGGCATCCCGGAGGGCACGGTCCGCTCACGTCTCCACTATTCGATTCGCACCATGCGAGCTGGCCTCGAGGCCGACGCACGCTGATGACGAGGTCTGACGGCGACATCGAACGCCAGCTCGAGGACTGGCTCAACGACGAAGCAAGGCCGATGCCGCCGCATGTCCTCGAATCGTCGCTGGAGGCGGTATCCCGCACCACCCAGGTTGGCGGCAGGCCAAGGTTCGGTATCCGGCTCAACCAGCGCCTCCTGATGTTGGCCGCCACCGCCGCGGTCCTCGTTCTCGTGGTTCTGGGTGGTCCCACGATCCTGGTGAACCTGGCTGGCTTGTTCGGCCCGCAGCCGGGGGCCGGCCCGACGTCGACGCCGACGCACGTCCTGCTATGGGATCCAGCGGCAGACTTCCTCGAGCCGCCAAACCAGCAGAACCCGAGTCCCGACCGGTATGGGAACGAAAGGGTCTGGGGCTACATGCGAAGCTGGGACGGCCAGTACGAGGCAGACCGATTTTTCGCGCTGCCGAACTTCGATGTCGCCCTCCTGCAATGGTATGAGCGGGACCTCGTCAACCTTCACGTCTCTCGCGGCCCAACTGGGAACGACATCTCCCTTCATGGCTGGAGCGACGGTAACCGTTCGAACAATCGCGCTGCCATCCTCGCCTGGCGCAGTCCAATCTCCGGATCGGTGACGGTGTCCGGCACCGTCGAAGCCGAGGACGATTGCCCAGACCCGGCGGACGGGGTCTTCTTCTCCGTCGCTCGCGACGCTGAGACGCTCGAGGCTTTCCACCTTGCTCTGGGACAAGGCCGCTCGTTCCGCTTCCAAACGACAATCGAGGTCGGGCAGCAGCTTTACTTCATCAATGACCCTGGCGCAGATTCGAGCTGCGACACCGCCGTGCTGCTGGTGGCGATCACGAGCGAATAGGGCCGGCCCTCCGCCGGGCTGCGCAGATGATGGCCACAGGTCTTTCGCGATGGCCGACCTCGCCCCTTCCGGCCTCCGGGTACCGTTACCTGGTGAGCCCAGCCTGGTTGTCCGAGTCGCGTGCGCGGCCCTGGGCCATGCTCGGCGCCCTCCTCGTGTTAGCCCTCGCCCTACGCCTCGTCGTCCTGCCGGTCCCCGGCCACGGGGGCGACGTCTCGGTCATGAGCCGCTGGGCCGAGAACCTCGCCACCTGGGGTCCGCTGCTCTTCTACCAGCACGACACGGCCATCTACCCCGCACTGCTGCCGTTTCTATGGCCCATCGGGCTGGCGCTCGACGGGGATGCGCTGCGCTACGCGATCAAGGGCGTCTCGATCCCATTCGACCTGTTGCTCGGTGTGCTGCTCTACGTGGTCGTCGCGCACCGGACCGACCAGGCGCGCGGCCTGCTCGCGGGCGGCCTCTACCTGCTCAACCCGGCCGCGATCATCGGAGGACCGCTCTGGGGCCAGGTCGACTCGGCCGGCACCCTGTTCTACCTCGCCGCGCTGGTCGCGCTCGCCGCCGGCCAGTTCGCGGGATCTGGATCCCTGACCGCTCTCGCCGGGCTGTCGAAGCCCCAATTCGGCCTGGTGGCCCTGCCCCTCGCGGTCGTCAGCCTCCAGCGCTGGCGTCAGGGCCACGGCCCGCGTCCGCTCGTCCTCGCCGTGGTCGGCGGTGGACTGACCGCGCTCGTCGTCTG
>DATFEC010000116.1:0-4028 GCA_035251655.1 Candidatus Limnocylindria bacterium
TGGGGATCCTGGCCATGTGGCGCCTGCGCCGACGGCCGGAGGCGGTGAAGATGGCCGGGGGCAACCGCTAGGCGGCGATGACGTCCGGCTCCCGGTCCGCGGCTGCGGGTCGGGCGCGGTAGCCGACCAGCAGCAGCACGAGGCCCACCCCGGCGATGACGGCCGACACGACGAACGTCACCGGGTAGCCCGCGCCGTTGGCGACCAGCCCGAGCGTGATCGGTGCCACCCCGAAGCCGAGATCGATGAACGCGCTCGTCGTGCCGATGAGCGCTCCACGCTCGAGCGCAGGGATCCCCGCCTGGGCCATGGTCAGGATGGCCGGCGGGAAGAAGGCCACACCGAGCGCCATGACCACGGTACCGGCGTAGAGGCCCAGCGGGCTGCCCACGGCGCCCATGACCACCAGCCCGGCGATGATGAACACGAGCGCCGCGCCGGCCAGCCGCCGCCCGCCGAACCGGTCCGGTGCCCACGGCATCAGTGCCCGAATGACGATCACGATGCCCGCGTAGAGCAGGAACAGCGGGGCGACCCCGGCCAGGCCGAGCTCCTCCCCGTAGGGCTTGGCAAACACGAAGAAGCCGGCCATCCCCCACGTCCCGGCGAGGACGATGAAGCCGGGCAGCACGCCGCGCGGATGGATGAACCGATAGCGGCCCGGCTGCCCGACGGCTTCGGGGCTGCCCTCCTTCGGCCGCGTCTCCGGTACTCGCAGACCGATGACGATGGCGACGACCGCCAACGCCGCCGCGGCTGCCCAGGCGAGGGCGAATCGGTCCTCGCCGAGGACCAGCTCACCGATGAACGGGCCGATGGCGATCCCGGCGTACAGCGAGAGCGAGATCAGGCTCAGCGCCTCTCCCCGACGGTCCTCCGGCGTCAGGTCACTGGCCATGGTGAAGGCGGCCACGAAGAAGGCTGCCTCGGACACGCCCATCACCAGCCGCATCACGATGAGCATCTCCACGGTGGAAACCAGGATGTGACCGAGCATGGCGACCACCAGCAGGACCGCTCCGCCGAGCAGGAGCGGGCGACGGCCGCGACGGTCGGCGAAGGTACCGGACCACGGACGGAGGAGGAGAGCCGTCACGCTGAACGCCCCGAACACCAGGCCCAGGGCCGCGGCGTCGCCCCCCAGCGGCCCGGTGACGAACACCGGGTAGATGGGCAGGGTCAGGCCGTCGGCGATGAAGTACAGCAGGCTGGCGGCCGCGACGAGGAGGAACGGGCCGGTCATCAGCCGCGGACGCGCGGTGTGGGCTTCGGCCATCGGGTCGGGCATCGCCATGGGTCGGCGCAGTCTAGACTCCCGACCGATGTCCGGCCCCACCCCCGAGCCCTGCGCCTGCCCGCCCGAGCGGAGACCGACCGATGCCGAGCGCATCGGTCAGCACTTCGACGAGCGCTTCCAGGACTGGGAGCCGGTGGGGCCAGAGGCGACGGACATGCTCTTCGGCTGGCTGCGAGACGCTGGGCTGGCCGGGTCGACGATCATGGACCTCGGCTGTGGCTCGGGCGAGTTCCTCGTCCGCGCCCTGGAAGCGGGTGCGACCCGGGGGACTGGCGCCGACCTGTCGTCGGAGGCGATTGCCCTCGCGTCGGAGCTGGTCGAGGAGGCGGGCCTGCGGGACCGCACGGACCTGTGGGTCGGCGACGCCGCGGTCGAGCCGCTCGATCCCCATGACGTGGTCGTGCTCGACAAGGTGATCTGCTGCTACCCGAACGCGGATGCGCTCATCGCCCGCTCGACGACCGCCGCGAGCCGGCTCTACGCCTTCGCCCTGCCCGAGTCCCGCGGATTCTGGGGCCTCATCGCCCGCGCGCGGTGGTTCGTCTTCGGCCTCATGGACCGCTTGCAGGGAGATCCACTGCCGCGCTTCATCCACGATCGGGCGGAGGTGGAGGCCAAGGTGATGGCGGCCGGCTTCGAGCCGATCCGCACCGGCCGTCAGTTCGTCTGGTTCGTCGGGGTTTACGCCCGCCGTTAGGCGATCGTTTCCTCGCTCGACCACCGACGGACGGCCATACCGATCGTGATCAGCATGAGCGCCATCGCGGCGAGGACGCCCTCGGCCATCGGTCCGGCATCGGCCGCAGCCGACGACTCCGCCCCGGTGCTCAAGGCCGGCACGATGGCGAAGGCGCACGCCAGGTAGAGGGCCGCGACGAAGGCTCGCAGCGCGCCGCGGATGAGAATCGGGCCGAGGCCCTTGGGCGTGAGCTTCATGTCGCGAGTTTCGGGCCGGGAGCATGCCAATCCGGCCCGTTCGACACCGTCCGCCGGCTACAGATCCATATCAGCTCTGCCTCAGGCGTTCAGCAGCGCGCGCAGTCCCTCTTCGTCGAGGATGGGAACGCCGAGCGACTCCGCTTTCGCCAGCTTTGAGCCGGCCTTCTCGCCGGCGACCAGGTAATCGGTCTTGGCGCTGACCGATCCGGCCGGACGGCCGCCGGCTGCGCGAATGGCGGCCTCCGCCTCCTCGCGGCTGAATCCCGGCAAGGTCCCGGTGACAACCAGCGTCTTCCCGGCGAGCGGCCCCTCATTTCCGGCCGCGACGGATCCCGGTTCGGGGGCTTCGGCCGTGACTCCTGCCTCGACCAAATGGCGGAGCACCTCCCCGGTGTGCTCGTCGCGGAAGAAGCGTTCGATGCTCTCCGCCACGACTGCCCCGACGCCAAAGACCGATGTCAGCTCCTCCGCCGATGCGCTCTCGAGCCGATCCGCGACGCGCCGGGTCCACGCTGCGTCGCTCTCGCCCTCGACTGGCGGCATGTCCTGCCCGAGCCAGCGAGCGATGTCGATCGCCGTCTGCTCCCCGACATGGCGGATCCCGAGCGCGTTGATGATTCGGTACAGCGGACGCTGCCGCGAACGCTGAATGGCGCCGTGCAGGTTCTCCGCGCTCTTTCGGGCGAACCGGTCCAGCCCTTCGATCGTTTCCACGTCGAGCCGGTACAGGTCGGCCGGCTCGCGTACCAGGCTCTTGTCGACCAGCTGGACAACGACCGCGTACCCGGCTCCCTCGATGTCCATCCCTCCCCGACCGGTGAAGTGGAGCAGCCCGCCGAGACGCTGGGCCGGGCAGAACGGGTTCGGGCAGCGGGCGACGACCTCGCCCTCCTCGCGGACCGCCTCCGTCCCACATACCGGGCAGGTGGTGGGCATCTTCCACTCCCGTTCCTTGCCGTTGCGCGCCTCGAGCACGGGGCCGAGGACCTCCGGGATGACGTCTCCTGCCCGCTGGAGGCGCACCAGGTCACCCACGCGCAGATCCTTGCGCCGGATCTCGTCGATGTTGTGGAGTGTCGCGTTGCGCACCGTCGTGCCGCCCACGAACACCGGCTCGACGTGGGCCACCGGGGTCAGGGCTCCGGTCCGTCCCACGTAGACCTCGATCGACTCGAGCCGGGTCGTGACCTGCTCCGCGGGGAACTTGTACGCGACCGCCCACCGCGGGGAGCGGGACACGAAGCCGAGCCGCTCCTGCTCCGCGACGTCGTCCACCTTCACGACCACGCCATCGGTCTCGTACTCGAGCTCGTGCCGCTTGTCCTGCCACTCCTCGACGAAGGCCAGGACCTCGTCGACGCCCTGCGCCTGGCGGACGTTCGGGTTCACGGCGAAGCCGAGCTCGCGCAGCAGCGCGAGCGAGGCGGACTGGCTCGGGATCCCCGGCACCCCGACCAGTGAATAGGTCCACACCGCCAGGCGGCGACTGGCCGTCACCCGCGGGTCCTTCTGGCGGACCGATCCGGCAGCCGTGTTCCGCGCGTTCGCGTACTGCGCCCTGCCCTCCGCCTCGAGCTGCTCGTTCAGCTCCCGGAACGCGGTCCGGGGCATGAACACCTCGCCGCGCACCTCGAGTGCCTCCCCCGGGGGATCGGAGCGCAGGGTGAGGGGAATGGCCCGCACCGTTCGCAGGTTCGGGGTCACGTCCTCGCCGGTGTAGCCGTCCCCCCGGGTCGCGCCCCGGACGAACGAACGGCCCTCGTAGCGGAGGCTGACCGCCAGGCCGTCGATC
>DATFEC010000091.1:0-5425 GCA_035251655.1 Candidatus Limnocylindria bacterium
AGCACCTCCGGCGCGAGGCCGAGCCGCTCCGCGATGGCGAACGCCTGGGAGGCCCCGGGCAGGCCGATCGACAGGTGGTACGTCGGGCGGAGGGTGGCGACGTCGAACTCGACCGCGGCGTTGGTCACGCCCGGCTGGGTCTCGGCGAACGCCTTCAGCTCGGTGTAGTGGGTGGTGGCCGCCACCAGCGCCCCGCGCTCGAGCAGCACGGTCACGACGGCCATGGCGAGGGCCGAGCCCTCGGTCGGATCGGTCCCCGCCCCGATCTCGTCGAGCAGCACGAGGCTGTGCGGACCGGCCGCCTCGAGGAAGCGCACGACGTTTCGCAGGTGCGACGAGAAGGTGGACAGCGACTGGGCAATGCCCTGCTCGTCGCCAATATCGGCCAAGACCTGGGTAAAGACCGGCAGCCGGGCGCCGGCGGCGGCCGGCACGCGCAGACCGGCCTGGTGCATGAGCGCGAGGAGACCGATGGTCTTGAGGGCCACCGTCTTGCCCCCGGTGTTCGGGCCGGTGATGACGAGCGCGCGGTAGCCGAACCGTTCGCCGAGCCGCAGGTCGATCGGTACGGCGTCGGCGCCGAGCAGCGGATGCCGGGCAGAAAGCAGCTCGAGGGCGTCGTCGCTCACGGTCGGCCGCACTGCATCGAGCTCCGCGGCGAAGTGGGCGCGGGCCATCCAGAGATCCGCCCGCGCAAGAGCCGCAAGCGACGTGGTCAGCGAATCGGCGTGGCTCTCGACCGCCCGCGACAGTGACTCGAGGATGCGCTCCTCTTCCGCGGCCGCCTCCAACGTGGCCTCGATCCACCCATTGTTCAGCTCGACCACGCCCATCGGTTCGATGAACAGGGTCGCTGCCGACGCGCTCTGGTCGTGGACGATCCCCGGCACGCGACCCTTGGCCTCGGCCCGGACCGGGATCACGTAGCGCCCGTTCCGCTGGGTGACGATCGCGTCGCCAATCGCGCCGGCGAGGTCGGACGAGCGGAGCATGGCGTTCAGCCGCTCGCGGAGCCGTTCCTGGGCGACCCGCATCCGGCGACGAACGGTCTTCAGCGCGGACGAGGCCCCGTCCAGGATCTCCCCAGTGGGATCGATGCTGCGCTCGATCTGCTCGCGCAGGTCGGGCACCGGCTCGAGGTCGTCGCGGATCGCGCCGAGCTGCGGGCCGGGCCACCGGGCGACCCGGCGGCGGAACTGCTCGATGGCGTGTGCGGTACCGGCGATGTCCAACAGCTCGGCCGGCGCCAGCCGGCCGCCGCGTTTCGCGCGCTTCAGCGGGCCACGGACGTCCCGCGCCCCGCCGATGGTGGCGTCGGGATGCAGCTCGAGGAGGCGGACCGCCTCATCGGTCTGATCCTGGAGCAGGCCAACGTGGACCGCGTCACCGACGGGGAGCAGAACCTCGGCGAGCTCGCGCGAGGGCGCGAACGCGGTCCGTGCCGCGAGCTGCTCGGTGATCGCCCCGAACTCCAGCACCCGCAGGCTGGACGGGTCGGGATCAGCGGCGCGAGACGTGCGGGTCATCGCTGACGAGGAATCGGTACGGACGTCCGGCCCAGGCGCCCGCGTAGTCGACGCCAACCCTCGGCCGCGTCGTGATCCGCCGGGGCGCGGACCCGGCGCGGACCTGGACCGGTCCAGAGAGCAGGTCGGTCCCACTCAGTCCGCGATCGATGCCGAGAGCGCGCCCGAGGTTTCCCGGACCGGACGCCAGCCGCCGGCTCTCCGCCCGCGGACCACGACGAGCCTGCGCGACGGCCTCGCCCTCGATCACCTCTCCTGCGCGCAACAGCACCGCCTCCGGCTTCCCCCCGGGACCGCAGACCACGTTCACGCAGTCGTGGATGCCGTAGATCCGATACACGTACAGGTGGCCCGGCGGCCCCCACATCGGCGCACAGCGAGCCGTTCGCCCGCGGGAAGAATGCGCGGCGAGGTCCTCGGGCCCGAGGTAGGCCTCGGTTTCCACCAACCGGACGGCGACCCGGCCGTCCTGGGCATCGTGGACCAGGACGGCACCCAGCAGCGCGCGGGCGACTTCGAGTGCGGACCGATCGAACCAGCGCCGATCGGTTGGCGCGGTCAGAAGGCCAGGAACGGCTCGATGTCGTTGGGGACGAAGGGTCTGAGGATGAAGCTCACGATTGGGAGCAGCCACTCGCGGAACCAGCTGAGGATGAACGACTCGTTCATGATCTCGTAGATCGGCCCGAGGATGGTGGCCACCGTCGTGTCATCGGTCGCCAGGAAGAAGGTGTCGAGGGCGACCAGGCTCAGGGTGTAGATGAGCGCCACCCAGAGCAGTCCAACAACTGCCCCTCCGATCTCGTCGAGCTGGCGAATGATCGGCAGCCGGGTCTGGCGGTAGAACATCCGCACGACCACGAAGCCACCGATGATCCCGGCCGCCAGCAGGAGCAGGTAGATCCACAGAGCCTGCTGGTCCGGCGTGCCCATCGTCCACACCGAGCCCAGCGCGTCAGCGATCGGGTCTCTCAGCAGGCTGGCCAGGATGAACGCGACCAGCACCGCGACGCAGTTGAGGATGTAGCGCAGCAGGCCCTGCTGAAAGCCGACCAGCACGCCGCCCGCCAACGAGACGAGGATCGCCAGGTCGGCGATCGTGAACTGGGAGATGAATTCCACGGCCCGGAAGGGTACCAGCGCTGTCCAGTCTGGCTATGGGACGATCAGCGGATCTCGGCCCCCAGATGGTGGCGCAAGGCGCCACCGATCTTGTCCATCGCGCGGGCGACCGCCTTCTCGTCGGCCACCGACATCGGCTGGAAGCGCAGCGCCAACCCGTACGACACCCGACCTTCGCCGATCTGCGCGCCGCGGTACTCGTCGAACAGGCTCACGTCGACGAGCAGCGGTCCGCCGTTCTGGGCTGCCAGCCGGAGCACCTCCCCGACCGGGGTCCCCGCGTCCACGACGACAGCCAGGTCCCGGTCGATCGGCTGCGCGGCGGGGACCGGCACCGCCCGCTCCGTGCGTGGGGCGACGTCGAACATCCCCCCGGGCTCGAGGTGGATTGCCGCAACCAGGGGCCGGCCCGGCAGGCCCCACGCCTCGGCCACGGCCGGGTGCGCTTCCCCCAACGATCCGTAGGAGCGGCCAGCGTCGTCGACGATCCGTGCTGCGCGACCGGGGTGGAGGTGAGCATGCCGCTCCTCCGCGGTCTCGGCCCTGTAGCCCGGGGCAGGCCGGCCCATCGCCTCGTGCGCGGCGTCCACCAGGCCCTTCAGGTCGGCGATGTCCCACGGGCGCGATGGCTCTCCCGGGCGCCGCTTGCCGGAGCTGCCCAAGAGCCCGATCCCCACGTTCCACGTCTCGCGGTACGCGCCACCGGCCTGCGCCAGCTCGCCGCGGCCGGCGCCTGACCGATATCGGTAGGTCTTGCCCACTTCGAACAAGGCGAGGTCCGTCCGCCGCTGGCGGACGTTCTCGGCCAGGGCGGCGAAGACCGATGGATACGGGATTGGGCGGAGGATGGCGTGCTCGGGCGACAGTGGGTTCGCGACCCGCACGAGGTGCTCGCTTTCGGGATCGAAGCCGGTGCGGTCAAGGTCATCGGGACCGATGAGGGCATGGGTCACGACCTCGTCGAGGCCGAACCCGGCCAGGGCCCGCCGCAGGGCATGCCGCTGTCCCGACGGGTCCGGGCGGTGCGGTGGCAGGTCCGGGGAGGGCAGTGGGCTCGGCACCGTGTCGTAGCCGCGGGCGCGCGCGACCTCCTCGGCCACGTCGGCGGGAATGACCACGTCCTGGCGATAGAGCGGGACGGTGACGTCGGCGCGGCCGTCCCCGCGGTCGGCGACGCTGAACCCGAGCGGCTCCAGCCAGTCGACCATGGCCTCGAGCTCGACCGGAAAGCCGAGGAGCCGCGTCATCCGAGCCGTGTCGACCGCGATGACGCGCTCCGCGTGCGGGCCGGGGTCGTTGTCGACGATCCCGGTCGCGACCTGCGCCCCGGTGATCTCGGCGATGAGCGCGGCTGCCCGATCGGCCGCCAGGCGCGGCAGGTCGACCGAGATGCCCTTCTCGTGTCGCGTCGATGCCTCCGAGCGGAAGCCGAGGCGACGGGCCGAATTCCGGATCGTCGGGCCGTGGAAGATCGCCGACTCGAGGATGACCCGGCGGGTCGCATCGGTCACTTCGGTGTCTGCCCCGCCCATGATCCCGGCCAGGCCGATCGCCCGCTCGCGGTCGGCGATGACCAGCATCCGGTCGTCGAGCGTGCGCCGAACGTGGTCGATGGTCTCCAGGGACTCGCCTTCCCGTGCTCGGCGGACGACGATCCGGCCCCCCGGAATGCGGTCCGCGTCGTACGCGTGCTGCGGCTGGCCGAGCTCGTGCATGACGTAGTTCGTGACATCGACGACCGGGGAGATCGGCCGCATGCCGGCTGCGATCAGTCGTCGGGTCATCCACTCCGGGGTCGAGGCCTGGCCCACGTTCTCGAGCAGGCGGGCCGTGAAGCGCGGGCACAGGTCGGGGTCGACGATCTCGACCGACACCGCGTCCGCGGTCGCTCCCCCGCTCTCGGCCACCGACACCTCTGGCAGGCGGACCGTCGTGCCGGTGGCGGCCGCGATCTCGCGCGCGATCCCGACCATCGAGAGCGCATCCCCGCGGTTGGGCTTGACGTCCACGTCGAGCACCGTCTCTCCGATCGCCGCGCCGAGGTCGGCACCGACTGGGTGCTCGTTACCCGTCCCGAGGATGAGGATCCCGTCCGCGTCCTCGCCGAGCCCGAGCTCGATCGGGCTGCACAGCATGCCGTTCGAGACGGCACCCCGGATCTTCGTCCGCTCGATCTTCCGACCGCCGGGCAGGACCGATCCGGGTACGGCCACCGGGACGAGCTGGCCGGCGGCCACGTTCTGGGCGCCGCACACGATCTCGAGCGGCTCGCCGGCTGCCACGTCGACCGACGTCACCCACAGCGTGTCGGCGTTCGGGTGCCGCTCCACGGCGAGGACCCGGCCGACGACCACGCCGGACCACTCCCCGCCCCCCTCCTCGATGCCCTTGACCTCGAACCCCAGCAGGGTCAGCCGCTCGGCCAGGTCGCGCGGTGACAGGTCGAGGTCGACGTAGTCGCGAAGCCAGGACAGAGGGACGCGCATCGGTCAGCGACCTCCGGCGAACTGCTCGAGGAAGCGCAGGTCCGGGCTCATGAGCAGGCGCAGATCCGGGATGCCGTGGCGGAGCAGGGTGAGCCGGTCGAGCCCCATCCCGAAGGCGTAGCCCTGGTACTCGTCCGGGTCGAGGCCGCCATTGCGCAGGACGACGGGGTGGACCATGCCGGCGCCGAGGATCGTCATCCAGCCGGTCCGCCCGCAGGCCGGGCAGCCGGACCCGCCGCAAACCAGGCATCCGATGTCGAAGGCGACGCTCGGCTCGGTGAACGGGTAGTA
>DATFEC010000291.1:0-8472 GCA_035251655.1 Candidatus Limnocylindria bacterium
GATCCTGACGACCCGGCATTCAAGGACCCCACCAAGTTCGTGGGACCGATCTACGACGAGGCCACGGCCAAGGCGCTGGCAGCGGACAAAGGCTGGAGCGTGAAGCCCGATGGCCCGCACTGGCGCCGCGTGGTCCCCTCCCCGCGTCCGCTGCGGATTTTCGAGCTCCGACCGATGCGGTGGCTCCTCGATCAGGGTGTCGTGATCATCTGCGCAGGGGGCGGAGGCATTCCAACGATGTATGCCCGCGGCGCGAACCGGCAGCTGGTCGGGGTCGAGGCGGTGATCGACAAGGATCTGGCCAGCAGCCTGCTCGCGCGGGACCTGGAGGCGGACCTTTACATCATGGCCACCGACGTGGACGCGGTCTACCGCGACTGGGGCACGCCCGACCAGGCACGGATCGATCGCGTCACGCCGGCTGAGCTCCGCGACCACGGCTTCCCCGCCGGTTCGATGGGACCCAAGGTGGACGCGGCGGTGGAGTTCGCGTCGGCGACCGGCAAGCGCGCGGTCATCGGCGCGTTAGCCGATATCGACGGCATGGTGGCCGGGACCGCCGGCACCAACGTAGCGAGTACGTAAGGAGCGTTCGGCATGACCGCGTTCGGTGTCCATTCCGAAGTTGGCAAGCTGCGAAAGGTCATCGTCCATCGGCCCGAGCTCAGCCTGAAGCGGCTCACCCCGGACAACCACGACGAGCTGCTGTTCGACGACGTCCTCTGGGTGGAGCGCGCCCAGTGGGAGCACGACCAGTTCGTGGCCCGCATGCGTGAGCGCGGCGTCGACGTGTTCTACGTCCAGGATCTCCTGGGGGAGGCGCTGGCCGCCAGCCCGGACGTCCGCCAGCGGCTCGTGGAACGAGTGACGACCGAGCACGTGGTCGGTCCGGCGCTGGTGGACGATGTCCGCGGCATGCTGGCGGCCATGGCGCCGGACGTCCTCGCCAAGCACCTGATCGGCGGGCTCACCGTCGGGGAAAGCGGGCTCGATCTCGGTCAGCTGGCGAGCCGATCCCTCATCGCCTCGGCGATCGACGACGACCGGATCTTCATCCTGCCACCGGTGCCGAACACGCTGTTCATGCGCGACTCGTCGTGCTGGATCTATGGCGGGGTCTCGGTGAACCCGATGTACTGGCCGGCCCGCCGGCGCGAGGCATACAACATGGCCGCCATCTACCGCGGCCACCCGATGTTCCGCGACGCCGAGTTCGATTGGTGGTACCCGCCGCTCGGCGAGGACGACCGGTTCCACGCCGAAGACTTCGGCCTGGCGTCACTGGAGGGCGGCGACGTCGAGATCATCGGCAACGGTGCCGTGGCGATCGGCATGTCGGAGCGGACCACCGGGCGGATGATCGAGATCATCGCCCGCGCCCTGTTCGCCAGGGGCGCAGCCAACCGGGTGATCGCCGCGGTCATGACCAAGGACCGGGCCCACATGCATCTCGACACCGTGTTCACCATGCTCGACCGCGACAAGGCGACCGCGTTCCCCAAGGTCGTCGAGGGCATCCGGGCCTTCAGCATCCGTCCCGGCGAGAAGGAGGGCGCCCTCGACGTCCGCCCGGACAAGGATCTCGTCTCGGCGGTTGAAGACGCGCTTGGTATCTCGAAGCTCCACGTGGTCGAGACCGGCGGGGACGCGTACCAGCAGCAGCGCGAGCAGTGGGACGATGGGAACAACGTCGTCGCCCTCGAGCCTGGGGTGGTGGTCGCGTACGAGCGCAACACGTTCACCATCTCGAAGATGCGCGAGGCCGGTGTTGAGGTCGTTACCATCGAGGGGTTCGAGCTGGGCAAGGGCCGAGGTGGCGGGCACTGCATGACCTGCCCGATCTCCCGCGACCCGATATGAGGTGATCGACGTGGAAACGAGAGACGTGTCGAATTGGGTCGTCACCGTCCTCCTGGTGGCGGCTATCGTGCTGCTCGTGGCCTTGGCGCAGGGAACGCCGGACCACGCCCGCGACCGCGGCGAGGCACCGACGGCGTCCGTCGCGACCTCCAAGGCCTGACCATCGTCGCCCGAAGGCGGAGGAGCACATGACCGGGGACGTTCAACCCGAGGGGACCCGCGTTCCGCGCGAGCCGTCGTTCCTCGATGCCCTTATCCCGGTCGTCGCCCTCATCGTCCTCATCGGAACCGCGATCGCCCTGTTCGGGACAGACGCGACCGGCGGTCCCCTGCAGGTCGCCCTCCTCACCAGCGCAGTCATCGCGGCGCTTGTGGCGCTCAAGAACGGCCACACCATCACCCGGGTTCGGGAAGCCGCGATCGGGGGGATCTCCTCCGCGCTCAGCGCGGTCTTCATCCTGCTGGCCGTCGGCGCGCTGATCGGTGCCTGGAACATGGCAGGCACAATTCCGACAGTCGTCTACTACGGCGTCGGGCTGCTCAGCGAGACCTGGTTCTACCCGGCCACCGCCGTCATCTGCGGCGTGGTCGGCCTGTCCATCGGCAGCTCGTGGACGACCGCCGCCACCCTCGGGGTGGCCTTCGTGGCGCTGGCGCCGCTGCTCGGCGCCGACCCCGCCATCACCGCCGGGGCCGTCATCTCGGGCGCCTACTTCGGCGACAAGATGACGCCGATCTCGGAAACGACGGTCCTCGTCCCATCCATGGTGGGCGATGTGACGACCAACCAGCACATCGGGGCGATGGTCTGGACGTCGGGTCCGGCGGTGCTCCTCGCCATCGCCGGTTTCACGATCATCGGCCTGACCACTCCGGCATCCGGGACGGCCTTCGATCCGGCCGAAGCGCAGGCCATCCTGCAAGAGTCGTACCAGATCTCGCTCATCAACTTCCTCCCACTGGTTCTGCTGGTCATCCTGTCGGTCCGCCGGGCCCCGCCGTTCCTCGCCATCTTCACCAGCGCGATCTTCGCCGCGGTGCTCGCCGTGTTCACCCAGCCGGCACTGGTGGAGGCGTTCGTGGGGGAACCCGAACAGGGGCCGGTGCTCGTCGGCATCGAGGCCGTTTTCGCCGCTCTGGCGAACGGGTTCGTCCTGGAGAGCGGCAACGAAACCATCGACGCTCTGTTCTCGCGAGGCGGGATGTCGTCCATGCTCTTCACGATCTGGCTCGTCCTCGGCGCCCTGTCGTTCGCGGCGGTCATGGAGGACGCGGGATTCCTGGAGCGGCTCATCCGGCCCGTCCTGGGTGCTGCCAAGTCCACTGGGCGGCTGATCGCCTCGGTGGTGGCCACCTGCATCGGCCTGAACATCATCGCCGGTGACCAGTACGTGGCCATCGTCATGCCCAGCCGGATCTACCGGGCGGAGTTCGCCAAGCGCGGCATCGCCCCCCGAATGCTGTCACGGGCCGTGGAAGACTCGGGCACCGTCACCTCGCCCCTCATCCCATGGAACAGCTGCGGGGCCTACATGGCGGGCGTGCTGGGCGTCGCGACCGGAGCCTACCTGCCGTACTGCTTCTTCAACCTGCTCAGTCCACTCATCTCGCTGATCTACGGCTTCACCGGCTTCCGGATCGAGCACATTCCGCCGGCTGAGCCTACCGAGGCACTCGTGGGGGCAGCTGCGTCATGACCACGTCGGAGAAGAAGGGCTTCGCGCTGCCGAGCGCCTACACCATCCTGTTCCTCCTCATCGTCCTGGTCGCGATCGCGACCTGGATCATCCCGGCCGGCCAGTACCAGCTGGACGAGAACGGGCAGCCGATTCCGGGCACGTACCAGCAGGTCGACCCGAACCCACAGCGGATCATCACCGACTCCCTTCTGGCTCCCATCAACGGCCTGTACGGGATCGAAGCCGAGGACGGGAGCATCAGCGTCTGGAACAGCGGCGAGCTGTTCGGGGCCATCGACGTGGCTCTGTTCGTGCTGGTCATCGGCGGCTTCCTGGGGATCACGATGAAGACCGGCGCGATCAACGATGGGATCGCTCGGATCGTGACGCGCTTCCGCGGCCGTGAGCAGCTGATGATCCCGATCCTGATGGTCGTGTTCGCCATTGGCGGCACGACGTTCGGGATGAACGAGGAGAGCCTCGCGTTCTACGTCCTCATCATCACGGTCATGATCGCCGCGGGCTACGACTCGCTGGTCGGCGCGTCGCTGCTCCTGCTCGGCTGCGGCATCGGCGTCCTCGGTTCTACGATCAACCCGTTTGCGACGGGAATCGCGTCGGGGTTCGCCGGCACGACCATCGACGAAGGGCTCATCGGGCGACTCGTCATCCTCGTAGTTGGGACCGCAGCGGGCATCTGGTTCGTCATGCGGTACGCCGCCATGGTCAAGGCGGATCCGACGAAGTCGCTGGTGTACGGTCAAAGGGCCGAGAATCAGGCCGCCTTCCAGGGTGCCGGCGCGGGTGACCAAGCCGAGGCCACACTCACCGGCCGCGAGAAGGCGGTACTGGCCCTGTTCTTCCTGGCGTTCGTGGTGATGATCTACGGCGTCATCCCGTGGGAGGACCTCGGGATCCCGATTCCCACCCTGTGGTGGTGGTTCCCGGAGATGACCGCCTCGTTCCTCCTGTTCGCCATCCTCATCGGCGTGGTCGCGCGCATGAAGGAGGGTGAACTGGCCGCCACCTTCGTCGATGGCGCGCGCGACCTGCTCGGGGTGGCCCTGATCATTGGCATCGCGCGGGGCATCACGGTGGTCATGAACAACGGGCTCATCACCGACACCGTCCTCAATGCCGCCGAGCAGGCGGTGGCCGACGTCGGCGGGGTCGTGTTCATCAACCTGATGTACGGCCTGTTCCTGCCGCTGTCGTTCCTCATCCCCTCGTCGTCAGGCCTGGCAACCGTGGCGATGCCGATCATGGCGCCGCTGGCCGGCTTCGCCGGTGTTCCCGAATACCTGGTCGTGACCGCGTACCAGACGGGCAACGGGTTGATCAACCTCATCACCCCGACCTCGGCGGTGGTCATGGGCGGCCTCGCGATCGCGCGCGTTGGCTACGGAACCTGGCTCCGCTTCGTCTGGCCGATGCTCCTGATCCTGGCCATCCTCTCGATGCTCGTGCTGACCGGCGGTGTCCTGATCCAGTGACCGAGGAAGGTTCCCCAGCCTGACGTGGCGCGGGCCGATCGGGCCGCAACCCTCAGAACGTGGTTGGCGCCTCGCAGATCACCGCAGGTGTCGGCCCCGCGGCGGTCGCCCGGAAGTACTCACAGCGCAAGCATTCGTAGATCGTCCTCCTCCCGCCGAGCGGGCAGGTGACCGATCCGGGTGGGTCGACGGTCAGAACGTGCACGTTTGGCACTTCGTGCCCAGCATCGAGAAGGCCTGCCGGTGTGAACGTGGGGGCAGGCCCGGCCAGGCGGCCCGGTGACGATGCGGCGTGCGGGCCGACGGAGCCAGCCGGGAATCGACGCTCGGCGAATGACTCGAGCGCCTTGCGCAGGGGGGTGAAGGCCGTTGCCACGAGGAGGATCGCGAGGACGATGGCAACGTCCGAGGTTTCTCCGGTGACCGCGACGAACAGCCGCTGGAAAAGGGCGATGCCGGCGGTGTACAGGCCCCCGAGGATCGCGGTCAGCGGGACCAGCACCAGCGTCCGCCCCAGCAGGATGTCAATGTCGAAGAGCCGATAGCGAGAGATGGCGACGGCCGCCGCGATGGGCAGCGCGATCGAGCCGACCTGGGCCACGGCCGCTGTCAGCTCGCCGCTCGCCTCATCGACCTCGAAAATGAACCTCGCCGCGAGGTACGGCAGCGCCGCCAGGCCACTGATCACGACCGCGAGGACGATCCAGCGGAGTTGAGCACGTACCGGCTCGGTCCCTCCCCGGTACCGGGTCCAGACCGCGGCCACGGCCAGGCCCACGCACGGCACGAGAATGGCCATCGCCACCAGGCGCATCGCGCTCACGACCGGCTCCATGGCAAAGGGCAGCGCCGCCGGGTTGGGAAGGGAGGGGTACGACCACAGCCCCCTCGGATCCACGGCGGTGGCAACGATGAGCAACACGCCGCCCAGGGCGGTGGCAACAATCGCACCGCGCCAGCGTCGGCCCACCGGTCGCCCGTCCGGGAAGATCAATGCGGCGATGATCAGCAGGCTGATCATCACGGGCGATCCCACGGCGGTCCGGAACCACGCGGCCCAAACGACGACCGTGGGGGCCTGCCGCGCAGCCTCGTGGGTGGCGCTGACGAGCACGTTCACCGGCAGCATCATCCCGACTGACACCGCCACGGCGAGGAAGATCCAGCCAATTGGATTCCGCGGGACCTGCGAGGCGAGGACCCCTCCCACGGCGGCGAATGCGAGGGGAGACAGCACCAGCCCGAATACGCCCAGCATCGTTCGTCCGAAGCTGACCGGCATCGGTCGCGCGCCGCTTGCGACCCAGAGCAGCAGTGCGCCGAGGACGGCAACCGCGACCATGACGGCGATCGCGCCCGCCACGAGGCGCACGACCGGGGAGCGTCGATCAGTCGCCATACGCGGAGCCCCGGATTTCCTCCAGCGACTGGAGGATCTCCGGCAGCCGCTCCTGGTTTTCGGTGAAGTCCAGCACGGCCTGCCAGAACGCGCGGTTCATGTCGGTTGGCATGAGATCGGAGCCGTCGAAGCGGAAATGCTCGGCGCCGGACAGGATCGCCGCCTCGCGGGCGACAAGGTCGTTCGGGTACTCGGTCACGCTCTGGTTCACCGACAGGGCACCGCCGAGGGACACCCAGAGCTGCTGGGCCTCGGCGCTCACGAGGTAGGCCACCAGCTGGCTCGCCGATGGATTGTCGGTGAACTGGCCAATCAGGTCGCCGGCACCGATGACCTCACCGGTCGACGACGGGCTGATCTCCGGGAACGGGAAGAAGTCGAAGTCCTCCCCGGCCTCGCGACCGGACTCCTCGAGGAAGGTCGGCATGAAGCTCCCCTGCGCCATGAGGAGGCAGCCGGGCGGATCGTCGAACAGCGGGTCCCCGGCGTCCCCGAAATACGTGCTCAGCGCCCCCCGGGCTCCGCCATAGACCGCGTCCTCGGCCACGATCTGCCCGAACGACTCGAATGCTCGACGAACGGGTGCCGAGGTCCAGGGGAGGTCGCCTCCGACCCATTGGTCGTAGGTGTCCAGCCCGGCCTGGTGGATCAGAAACAGCTCGATCCAGTCGGTGCCGGGCCAGCCGGACGATTCCTTGGACTCGAGCCCGACGCACCACTGGCGGGTGGGCGGCTCCAGCTCCGCCTGGGACATGAGCTGAAGATCGTTGAACGAGTGCGGAGTTCCCCGCTGGAACTGGGCCGGGTTGAACCAGATCAGTCCCTTGAGGGTCGTTTTCCCGAAGGCGCCGACCAGTCGACCGTCAACGGTGCCGAGCTCGATGAAGGTCGGCGCCACCTCCTGCTTGTAGGCCTGGAGATCGATCGTGCGGGACAGGTCCTGCAGCGCGCCCGACTCGGCCAGCTCCCGCAGGTGGGCAGGTCCGGCAAGTCCGGCCACGTCCGGCGGCGACCCACGTTCCAGGGCCGCATCGATCATCCCGTGGGCGTCGCGGGTCGCGCTGTAGACGACCTCGATCCCGGTTCCCTCTTCGAAGGGAGCCACGACGGCAAGGAAGGCGTCCAGCTCCGAGCCTTCCCACTCCCCGACGAACCACACGGTTCCACCGCCGGAGGCGGGGGCTGGCCCGCAGGCAACAGCCAGAGCCAGCGCGAGCGAAAGGCCGCAAACCCGACTCACGCGGCTCATCGCGGAACGGTCACCCGTACGCCAGCGGTGCTCCCGATCCTGTCCTCTGGTTGCCATGACTCGGTTTCTGGGCGGTGATTTCGGCGTGCGGGCAGTCGCACGCGCAGCAGCATCTCCGCTGCACGGTCACTCCATCAGGATCCCACCCGCCGGACCAGAGATGGCCGGCCCGGTTTTGCGGCCGATCGGCACTTGACACCCGGAAGTCGCTTCGAGGCCTAGCCTGCTGGAAACGCCCCCAGGTCCAGATCCAGCACGTCGGCGATCCGATCAACCGACCGATCCGGAGCCGGTACCACGGAACTGATGTCTGCCTCTCCATAGTGACCCTGGCGCAGGTGGACGGTCAGGACCCGGTCGTCCATCCGCTTGACCATGGCCAGCACATCGGCCTTGTCCTCGAACATGACGTACCGATCGGCCGGAATCGCGGCCTGCACCTCGGCCAGGTGCGGCTCCTTGTGGGCATACAGGAACACGCGCTGCTCCACCGCATCCGCCAGACCGGCCCGGGCCACTTTTGCCGCCTGGTACACCGGATCACCATCGGTAACGATCGAGGCCGGACCGATGGACTGGAGTCGTGCGATCACCTCCAGCGCGCCGGGATACAACACTGACCGATACGGGTAGCCGAGCACCAGCTCGGCCACCGCCGGAAAGCCCGACGCCCGGGGAAACGCCTCCCGGAACCGCTCCAGTGTCCGCGGGTAGTCGACGAAGTCGCGCACCCGTCGCACGTCCTCGTAGATCTCCCAGAACCTGGATCCCGCTGCCTCCCCCACCGCGTTC
>DATFEC010000040.1:0-5509 GCA_035251655.1 Candidatus Limnocylindria bacterium
CCGCTGTACGAGGTCCGCCTTTCATGACCGCGACCCGAGCCGTGATCACCGGGTGGGGGATGTATGCCCCCGAGCGGGTCATGACCAACGAGGATCTGTCGAAGCTCGTCGACACCACCGACGAGTGGATCCGGACCCGGACCGGCATCCGCGAGCGGCGGATCGCTGCCGAGGGCGAGACGACGGCCACCCTGTCGACGCTCGCCGCCCGCGACGCGCTGGCGGTGGCCGGCGTGGACGCCACCGAGGTCGACCTCGTCATCGTCGCCACCGCCAGCCCGGACTACCTCATGCCCGCGACGGGCGTCCTCGTCGCCCGCGACCTTGGTGCCACCCGCGCGGCGGGCTTCGATCTCAACGCCGCGTGCTCCGGATTCGTGTTCGGGCTGGCCACGGGGGCGAGCTTCGTGAGCGGCGGCCTCTACCGCCAGGTCCTGGTCGTCGGGGTCGACCTGTTGAGCCGCTACCTGGACTGGACCGACCGCAACACCTGCGTCCTGTTCGGGGACGGCGCGGGCGCCGTCCTGCTGTCCGCGTCCGAGGGATCCGGTGGGCTGCTCGGCGTCCAGCTCTTCAGTGACGGCACCGGGGAGGAAGGGATCATCATCCCCGGCGGCGGGACCGCTCACCCGGCGACGGAGGAGACGGTCCGCGACCGGATGCACTTCATGCGGATGGCGGGCAAGGAGGTCTATCGCTACGCCACGCGACAGCTCGCCGAGACGACCCAGGCTGCCGTTCGTGAGGCCGGGCTGCGCATGACCGATATCGACCTGTTCCTCTATCACCAGGCCAACCTGCGGATTCTCGAAACGGTGCGCGACCTGCTCGGGATCCCGGGCGACAAGGTCTTCGTCAACCTCGACCGATACGGGAACACCTCCGCCGCCTCGGTCCCGATGGCGCTCGTCGAGGCCGTGGCCGCCGGCCGGGTGCAGGTCGGGGACCGCCTCCTGATGGGCGCCTTCGGCGCGGGCTACACCGCCGGCGCCGCGGTCGTCGAATGGACCGCGGATCCGTCCCGCTTCCTGCTGGCGCCCGGGGAGCAGACGCGCGCTGGCCAGCCCCGTCGCGAGCCGGTGGCAGCCGGGACCTGATGTTCGACCTGTCCGGTCGCAGCGCGCTCGTCACCGGTGGCAGCCGGGGACTGGGCCGGGGGATCGCGCTGGCCCTCGCCCGCCAGGGGGCGGACGTGGCGGTCAACTACCGCGAGAACGCGGCCCTCGCCGAGGAGGTGGTGGGCGAAATCACGGCAATCGGCCGGCAGTCGATCGCGATCCAGGGCAGCACCGGCGACGGTCGCGAGTCCTGTGAGGCCATCGCCAAAGCGGCGCTGGACGCCTTCGGCAAGGTCGACATCCTCGTCAACAACGCCGGCATCACCCGTGACGACCTGCTCATCCGGATGGACGAGGAGCAGTGGGACCCGGTTATTGCGACCAACCTGTCCGGGCCGTTCTGGATGACGCGCGCGGTCGCGCGGCCGATGATGAAGGCCCGCCATGGCCGGATCATCAACATGTCGAGCGTGGCCGGGCGGATGGGAAACGTCGGTCAGGCGAACTACGTGGCGGCCAAGGCGGGCCTCATCGGCCTGACCAAGACGACCGCCCGCGAGCTGGCCAGCCGCGGCATCACCTGCAACGCCATCGCCCCTGGCCTGGTCGACACCGACATCCTGCAGACCATGCCGGAGGCCGCCAAGGAGGCGATCCTCGCGCTGACCCCCGTTGGGGGCTACGCCTCCGTGGACGACGTCGCCGCTGCCGCCGTCTACTTCGCGAGCGACGAGGCCCGGTTTGTGACCGGCCAGGTTCTCGGCGTGGACGGCGGCATCGTCATGGGGAGCTGAGTCACAGCTGAGCAGTCGGAGGGTTCACGATGTTCACCCCGGAGGTCTTGATCGGTCTGCGCTGGATCCACTTCGTGGCCGGCATCACGTGGATCGGCCTGCTGTTCTGGTTCAACCTGGTCAACGTCCCCTTCCAGCGCGTCCTCGACCCCGCGCTCAAGGGCCAGGTCAACCCGCCCCTGTTCACGCGGGCCCTCGCCTGGTTTCGCTGGTCGGCGGTGGTCACCGTGGTCGCCGGACTCCTGCTGATCTACGGCCTGTACTGGGAGGACGGCGACATCTTCGGCTCGAACACCGAGAAGACGATCTTCGCCGGCGGTCTCCTGGGAATCATCATGCTGGCCAACGTCTGGATGTTCATCTGGCCGAATCAGCGCCGGGCGCTGGCCGCCATGGCTGCCGGCCAGGCACCGGACCCGGCCTGGCCGCGGCGGGCACTGATCGCCTCCCGGGTGAACTTCGCGTTGTCCTTCCCGATGCTGTTCTTCATGGCCGGCTCCAGCCACTTCCCGATGGACTGGCCCGGGATCTTCATCGTCGGCGCCGCCCTGGCCGCCTTCGGCGCGCTCGTCGTCCTGACCGTTCAGAAGTACGCGGTCACCCGCTTCTGATTCGTTTCTGAAACCTGCGGCGGGGCGATGGCAATGCGCTGCGCGCCGCGGCGGGCGAGAATCAGCGCATGTTGAACATTCGCCGTCTGATTCACCCTACCCGCGTCGTGCATGCCCACTGCGACCTGCCGTGCGGCATCTACGACCCCGACCAGGCTCGGATCGAGGCCGAGTCCTGCGTGCGCATCCTCGAGAAGTACGCCGACAGTGACGATCCGCACTTCAAGGCGCGCTGCATCCACATCAAGGAGGAGCGCGCGGACCTCGTGATCGACCATCTCGATTGCCTGTGGCACGACTACTTCAAGCCGAACCACAAGGAGCAGTTCCCGGACCTCCATGACACGTTCTGGATGGCCTCCAAGCAGGCGTCCACGGTCAAGGGCTCGCTCGACGTCGAAGAAGCGCGCAAGCTTCTCACCATGATCAACCGCATCGGCGAGATGTGGACCGCCACCGGCGGCCCGGAGAAGACGCGGATCCAGCCGCAATGACCTCGTCCGTACCGATACGCCCTGGCTGGCTGGTCGCGGGCGGCATTGGCGCCGCGGTGGCCGCCGCCACGGCTGTCGGGTTCGCCGGCTGGCGGATCCTCCGCCACCTCGACGCCGTCGAGGTCACCGGCCGGTCGATGGTGCCGACGCTGGAGCCGGGCGACCGGTTGCTGGTCGAGACCTGGACCTACCGCCGCCGCCCGCCGGTGGTTGGCGAGGTGGTCGTCGCGCCCGACCCGCGGGAACCCACCCGCGAGCTCGTGAAGCGCGTGGCCGCGATGGGTGAGGGCAAGGTCACGCTCCGCGGTGACTCGGCCAAGAGCACCGACTCACGACGGTTCGGCTCGGTCCCGGTGGCCAAGGTCCGTGCCCGCGCGGCGTTCCGCTACTGGCCGCCCCAGCGCGCGGGACTGATCCCACCTTCCTCCGTGGAGATGGATCCGCTCACCGACTGAGGGACGCCACCGCCTCCGCACACGCCGGCCCGGCGGCCGGCAGGATCACCACGCTCACCCCGGCCTCGGCCCCCACCAGCCACTCGCCGCCCGTGCCAGGTCGCACAGCGATCCGGGCCCCCGGCGCGCGCTCGCGGACGAAGCCGACGACCGGGCCGAGGCCCGCGTCGCCGAACTCCGGCCGAATGGCGCCGGTGTCGATCACGACCACGTTCGGCGGGCGCAGCACGACAGCCTGGTGCAGGCGTGCGGCATCGTTGAAGAAGAAGGCCAGCACCCCCACCATGCGGCCGTTGAGTGAATCGGCAAGTTCGCGGTCGCGGGTGAGGCAGTACACGACCGGCTCGCGCGGGCCTGACGAGTCGACGGGGGTGCCCACGGCCAGAGCGTATCATCGGCTTCGTGGCCCGCACCTCTGTCGCACCTCGAAGCGCTTCGAAGCCGGCTCGTCGCTCTGCCCGCCTGAGCGCCCCGCGCCACCAGGCGCTCGGGAACCTCCTCGGCCGGGTGTGGGCGGTCGACCAGGTCGGGATCGAGGAGCGAGCGGCGATGCTCGCCAAGCGTTCCATCAAGCGCGAATCGAAGCTGTGGGCGCTCGACCTCGCCATCCGCATGATGGACCTGACCACGCTGGAGGGGAAGGACACCCCGGGCAAGGTCCGGGCCTTGGCCGGCAAGGCCGTCCGCCCCGACCCGACCGATCCCACTATCCCCTCGGTCGCGGCGCTGTGCGTCTACCCGAACATGATCGCGACCGCCAAGCAGGCCCTCGCCGGGTCATCGGTCAAAGTCGCCTCCGTGGCCACGTACTTCCCGTCAGGCCAAACCTCGCTCGAGGTCAAGCTGGAAGACGTCCGGCAGGCGGTTGCGCTCGGCGCTGACGAGATCGACATGGTCATCGACCGCGGCGCGTACCTCGCCGGGGACTACGGGAAGGTGTACGACGAGATCGTGGCGGTCAAGCACGCCGCCGGCCCGGCCCACCTGAAGGTCATCCTCGAGACCGGAGAGCTGGAGACCTACGACAACGCGCGCCGCGCATCGGTCCTGGCCATGGCAGCCGGGGCGGACTTCATCAAGACCTCCACGGGCAAGGTCCAGCCCGCGTCGACCCTGCCGGTCACCCTGGTCATGCTCGAGGCCATCCGCGACTTCCACGCCCAGACGGGGAGGGTGGTCGGCATGAAGCCGGCGGGCGGCATTCGCACCTCGCGCGAGGCCATCGCCTACCTGACCGTCCTGTACGAGACCCTCGGACCGGACTGGATGACACCGGACCGATTCCGGTTTGGGGCCTCCACCCTGCTGAACGACGTCCTGATGCAGATCCGCAAGGAGCGCAGCGGCCGCTACAGCGGCGGTGACTACTTCACGATCGACTGAGGTCGACGTCGGCCTCCGCATCGCGGCGAAGGGCTCCCACCAGGTGGCGAGTCGACTGCGTCACCTCGAGCGTCGTCATCTCGACGGCGTAGGTGAGCTTGTCTCCGCTGAGCCGATACGTTCGCCGGGTGGCGACCAGCGGCGGCGCGTTCGCCGCTCGACCAACGCTGGTCGAGGCGAGCACGACCAGTCCGGGGCTGATCTTTCCCTCCGATACCTCCGTCGTCCGCGGCTGGGCAATGGTCGCCGCGAGAACACCTTCGGGCGTCGCTCGCCACATCCCGGCCTCCGCATGGAGGACGTCGCCACTCGCCGGATCCCAGCCGCGCTGCAGATAGCGCAGGTCGCGGCTGCCGATATCGACGAAGCGAATCTCCTCCTCGTAGCGGAACGTGGCCATGCTCGGGAACTCGCCCGTCCCGCTGCCGCGCCACGTCCCGAGGAGCTGGGCGAGGAGCGGTTCGACAGCCACGCCCGAAGCCTACCGCGCCGTACCCTTCCGCCGTGCCTCACGAATCCGGGACGCGGCGCGTTTCACGACGTGTGAGCCTGCCGCCGTTTCAGCGCCTGGTGGACGATCATGCGACCGAGCTGCATCGGTTCCTGGTCGGCTGCGTCGGCGTGGATGCGGCGGAGGACTGCCTGCAGGAGACGTTCATGGCTGCCCTCCGTGCCTATCCTCGGCTGCGCAATGCGGACAACCTCCGGGCGTGG
>DATFEC010000039.1:0-2633 GCA_035251655.1 Candidatus Limnocylindria bacterium
ACCGAGCGAATCAAGTCCCTGACGGACCATCTGCGCAGCTACCCCAACGACAATGCATCGCGCCGCGGGCTGTTGAAGCTCGTCGGGCAGCGCCGCCGACTCCTGGCTTACCTCGTCCGCACGGACGTGGACCGCTATCGCACGGTCATCGGCCGGCTCGGCCTGCGTCGGTAACCTCACCAGCCACCTGACCCGGCTCCGCCCGGTTTCGTGCATTTCGCGTCACCTGCGACGTACCCCATCCGTGCCGCGCCCCCCTGATCGGGTCTGCCGCGCCGGAGGGACCATCACATTGGAGGAATCTCTTGGCTATCAAGGTTGAAACGGAAATCGGCGGGCAGACCCTGTCCATGGAGACGGGCAAGCTCGCCGAGCAGGCGGATGGAGCGGTCGTGCTCCGCTACGGCGACACCGTCGTCCTGGCCACCGCCGTCTCCGCCGAGCCCCGTGAGGGGATCGACTTCTTCCCGCTCACGGTGGACTACGAGGAGCGGATGTACGCCGCGGGCAAGATCCCGGGCGGCTTCATCAAGCGTGAGTCGCGCCCGTCGGAGGCGGCCATCCTGGCCATGCGGCTCACGGATCGCCCGATTCGCCCCCTGTTCCCGAAGGGCTACAAGAACGACGTCCAGGTCGTCCTGACCGTCCTCAGCGCGGACCAGGAGAACGATCCGGACATCCTCGCCGTGAACGGCGCCTCCGCCGCTCTGAGCGTGAGCAGCATCCCGTTCCTCGGCCCGGTCGGTGCGGTCCGCGTCGGACGGATCGATGGCCAGTTCGTGGCCAACCCGACCACCAGCCAGCTCGAGAACAGCGACATGGACCTGGTCGTCGCGGGAACCCGCGACGCGATCATGATGGTCGAGGCGGGAGCAAAGATCCTGCCCGAGGCGGTCATGCTCGACGCGATCACCTGGGGCCATAACGAGCTCCAGAAGTCGATCGAGATCCAGGAGAAGCTGGTCGCCAACTCCGGGACGCCCAAGCGCATGCCGTTCATCGGTCCCAAGGCGGATTCCATCGTCAAGCTCGGCCGGGCTCTCAGCCAGAAGGGTGCCGAGTTCGTGGTGCTCGATGTCGAGACCACGGCCATGAAGCCCGAGCAGGGCTACATCGTGGACATCGCCGCTCTCCGGGTGCGCGACGGCGCGGTGGTGGACCGCTTCGAGTCCCTCGTGAACCCCGGCCGCTCGATCATCGGTCACCAGGTCCATGGCCTGACCGATGACGACGTCTCCTCGGCTGCCACCGCGGCGGAGGTCCTGCCGAAGTTCGTCGAATGGGTTGGCAACGCCCCGGTCGTGGCCCACAACGTCGCGTTCGACCTGCCGTTCGTGCTGCGCCACCTGCCCAACGACGTGGAGTGGGCCCCCAGCGCGATCTACGACACCCTTGAGCTGGCCTACCAGCTCTACCCCGATGCCGGCGGATACAAGCTCGCCGACCTTATGCGCTTCCTCTTCGGCAAGGACCATCCGGCCGCCCACCGGGCGATGCCCGACGCGGAGGCCACCGCCGAGCTTTTCATCAGCCTGACCGAGAACCTCGTCGAGCGGTTGGATGCGGTCCGTGCCGACATCGCTGCCGAGGTGCGGCGGGGCAAGGAGGCGTACAACCGCGCCGAGCAGGGCCAGGCCCTGGAGGACGTCCGCCGCCGCCACGGCATCGGCGCCCCGCTCATGGACGTCCTGACCAAGGCCAGCGCACGCGAGCTCGTCCTGTCAGAGAACATCCGGATCGACGGCCGCGACACGACGACCATCCGGCCGATCTCGGTCGAGGTCGGCGTCCTGCCACGGACCCATGGCTCCGGCCTGTTCACCCGCGGCCAGACCCAGGCCCTGTCTATCGCCACCCTCGGCCCGTCGAGTGATGTCCAACGCCTGGACACGATCTCCCCGGAGACCGAGAAGCGATACCTCCACCACTACAACTTCCCGCCGTACTCGGTGGGTGAGTCGCGACCGATGCGCGGCCCCGGACGCCGCGAGATTGGCCACGGTGCGCTCGCCGAGCGCGCCCTCATGCCGGTACTGCCAGCGGTCGACGAGTTCCCGTACGTCATCCGCGTGGTCAGCGAGGTGGTGTCGTCCAATGGCTCGACTTCGATGGCGAGCACCTGCGGCAGCACCTTGGCCCTGATGGATGCTGGCGTCCCGATCTCGGCGCCTGTGGCTGGAGCCGCCATGGGCCTCATCACCGACCCCGATACCAACCGCTACGCGGTCCTGACCGATATCACCGGAAAGGAGGACGCGTACGGCGACATGGACTTCAAGGTGGCCGGCACGGCCGAGGGCGTGACCGCGCTCCAGATGGACATCAAGGTCCCGGGCATCACCGCGGAGATCCTGCGCGACGCCCTCGAGCAGGCGCGCACTGCGCGGCTGTTCATCCTGGGCAAGATGACCGAGGTCATCAGTGCCAGTCGTTCGGAGCTGAGCCCGTACGCGCCGCGGATCACGACCATCAAGATCCCGATCGACAAGATCCGCGACGTCATCGGTGCCGGCGGCAAGGTGATCCGCCAGATCACCGCCGAGACCGGGACGCAGATCAACGTCGAGGACGACGGCACGATCCAGATCGCCGCCGTGGACGGCGAAGCGGCCGAGAAGGCCGTCCGCTGGATC
>DATFEC010000056.1:0-2033 GCA_035251655.1 Candidatus Limnocylindria bacterium
GCCCCCTGCAGGCGCCCGAAGAAGAACACCACCAGCCGCTCGTACTCGCGGACGACGTGGACGATGCTGAAGATCAGCCACAGCACGAGCGCCAGGGCGATGATCACCAACGCGATCGGGATCAGGGCTTCCATCGGTTACTCCTCTTCGACTGGGCGGTCGGACTGACCGGACGCCGGTTCCACGATGAGCTCCAGCCCGTCGACGCCGACCACGCGGAGGGCGGCGCCGGGCGGGATCACGCCGTGACGGCTGCGGGCGGTCCAGGTCTCACCCTGGGCCGAGGCGATGCCGGTCGGCGCGATCGGGGTGGTGGCCGTGCCGGCCGACCCGACCAGGGCAAGCATGGGCTGCGTCGGGCTCTGCCGGCGGCGCATCTCGACCACGCCCCGGGCGACGAGCGCGATGAACCCGACCGCCAGCACGATCGGGAGGCCGACGAGGACCGGGTTCAGCTCGATCTGGATGGCATCGGTCCCGTCCACACCGGTGTACAGGGCAAAGGCGCCCAGGACGAAGGCGATGATGCCCGCAACGGTCATCAGGCCGTACGAGGTGACGAACAGCTCGAGGGCAAACAGGCCGAGACCGATGGCGATGAGCACCAGGCCGGCGACGTTGAGGGGCAGGCTGTTGGAGCCGATGAAGGCCAGCACGATCGCGATCCCGCCCACGATGCCGGAGAAGAAGTTCGGGTGGTACAGCTCGGCCAGGATCCCGTAGAAGCCGACCGTGAACAGCAGGAATGCGATGTTCGGGTCGCTCAGCAGGTGGAGGAACTCCTGGCCGAAGTTCATGCCAATCGGCATCAGCGGCCGGCCGCTCAGCGGTGGCAGCGGCTCGCCATTGAAGTGGTAGGCGTAGCCATCCGCTCGCTCGCCGATATCGATCGCCGCGAACAGCTCGTCGGTGGTCTCGGCCAGGATGTCGACGACCGGCGGCTCCAGCTCCACGGCATCTTCGGCACCGAGGTTGGCGGCGTCGCGGACGGCCGACTCGGCCCAGTCCGCGTTTCGGCCGTGGGACTCGGCCAGGCCCCGAATGTTGGCCACCAGGTCGTTGGTGATCTTTGCCGCGATGGTCGGGGGCAGCTCCTCGCCGCCCGATCCGACGACCGAGGCCGATCCGATGGTGGTCAGGGGGGCCATTGCCGCGACGTCTCCGGCGAGGGTGATGAACGTCGCGGCCGATGCCGCCTGCGCTCCCGGTGGCGTGACCCAGGTGATGACCGGGATCGGGCTGTTGAGGATCGCCTTCTCGATCCGGTCGGTACTCGTGAGCTCCCCACCGGGCGAATCGACCTCGATCAGCACCGCGACCGCGCCGGCCTCCTCGGCGGCGGTGATCCCCTCCTCGATGTACGCGGCGTTGACCTGGTCAATGACACCGGTCAGCTCGAGCACGGCGACTGGCTCCTCGCCGGCGAGGACCGATCCCCCCAATCCGGCGAGGACGAGGGCGCCGAGGACACCGCGCCGGAGGGATGCCACGATTCGAGTATAGGCGTGGGCCGTGGCGATGCCACTCAGCCGGCTGGGCCCCCCCACAGCGCGCGCGCTACGAGCTGTGACCACGATTCCATTCGATCCCACGCGGCCCGGATTTCCTCGGCGCTGGCGAGGCGCCCCGACAGCTTCTCGTGCTCACGGACCGAGAGGGGCCGGCCAGCGGCATCGACCTCGTAGACGAGCCCGAGGTGGACCGATCCGACGGGGTTTCGATCGTCGTTCAGGAGACCGATCGGCGTGAACTCGGGGTCCCAGTCGGCCGCGATCTCCTCGTCCCATTCCCGCTGCAGTCCGGTCGCGATCGGGTCCTGGCCCTCGTCGACCGGGTTTACATGGCCACCGACCCCGATCGTGGCCCGGTGGTGCAGGCGGGCGTCGCCTCCGGCCGCCGTCCGTTCCATGAGGAATGCCTGCGGCCCGTCCCGAACGACGACGTAGGGAATGAGCTGCTTGTGGGCAGGGTCAGTCTCTGCGGCGGCGCGATCCATCCAGCGGCCCGATCGCGCGACCGCCTCGCGGAGGGCG
>DATFEC010000137.1:0-4933 GCA_035251655.1 Candidatus Limnocylindria bacterium
GCGGCGAAGATCACCGCCGGGGCGGCGACGACGCCGAGCAGGAGCTTGTTCGAGGCGATCTCGCGCCACTCCTTGCCAAAGACGGTGGCGACCACGTCAAACCGCACGAGCGGCCTCCGCATCCTGGTCCGCGGATTCGCTGACGAGATCGAGGTACACCTGTTCGAGGCTCGCCACCTCCTCGGACACGGCCAGCACCCGAGCCCCGTGGCTGACCAGCGCGCGGACGAGGTCCGGCGTGTCCTGTCGCGGCTCCGCCAGCTCGACCCACAGGTCCCGCTCCTCGGCGCGGACCTCCCGGACGAAGGGGAGGGACTGGACGAGCCCCGCGAGGGCCGCCGCATCCACCAGCCCGCCGTCGAGCGCGACCCGGGTCGTGGCCGGACGCACGCGACGCCGCAGCTCGGCGGGGGTGCCCTCGGCCATGAGGCGGGCGTTGAGAATGCCGATCCGGTCGCACAGGCGCTCGGCTTCGTCGAGGTTGTGGGTGCAGAGCAGGATCGACCGTCCGGCCTCGCGCAGCCCGGCGATGACCTCGCGGATGGACTTCGCGGCCTCGGGGTCGAGCCCGCTAGTCGGCTCGTCGAGGTAGATCACCCGCGGCTCGTGGAGCAGCGCGCGGGCGATGGCCACTCGCTGGCGCATCCCCTTCGAGAAGCTGCCGACACGTCGGTCTGCGGCCTCCGTGAGCCCGACCACCGCCAGGTAGCGATCCACCGCCGCCCGCAGGGCGGCATCGGTCAGGCCGTACAGGCGGCCGTAGTAGGCCAGGTTCTGACGGGCGGTCAGGCGGTCGTGGAGGCCCGGGCTCTCGGTCAGGATGCCAGTCAAGGCGCGGATCCGCTGGTTGTCCGGCCCAAGCCGGAGGCCGGCGATGTCTGCCGAGCCCGCGCTCGGGGCGATGAGCCCGGCGAGGATGCGGATGGTGGTCGTCTTGCCTGCGCCATTGGGCCCGAGGAGGCCGTAGATCTCCCCCGCTGGCACGGTGAACGACAGGTCCCGGACCGCGGTGACCGTCCGGAACCGGCGCTCGAGCCCTGCGACCGAGATCACGACCGGTCGATGCTAGCAGCCGCCGAGCGCGGGGCCGGAAGCGGCCCGATGGGATTGCCGGCGTGGCAAGATCGGCCCATGGAGGAGCGGACCGTCTCGACGCGCCGGGTCTTTGAGGGTCGACTGCTGACCGTGCGGGTCGACGAGGTGGAGATGGCCGATGGCCGGCCAGCCCGCCGCGAGATCATCGAGCACCCCGGGGCGGTGGGAATCGTCGCCTGGGACGGCGAGCGGATGGCGATGGTCCGCCAGTGGCGACAGGCCGCGGGCCGCGACACGCTGGAGATCCCCGCCGGCACCCGCGATCCTGGCGAGGAGCCGCACGAGACCGCGGCCCGCGAGCTCGCCGAGGAGTGCGGGGTGACGGCCGCGACCTGGGAGGCGGGCCCCGGCTTCTGGACCGCACCCGGCTTCTGCACCGAGTACCTCACCCTGTGGCTCGCCACCGACCTCCAGCCAACGAGCGCATCCGGGCCGGAGGACGAGGCGCTGGAGCTGGAGTGGCTCAGCCTCGACGAGGCGCTGGAGGCGGTGGCGAGTGGCATGGTCAGCGACGCGAAGTCGCTGGTTGCTCTCTACTGGTTCGCGCGCCGGATGGGCCGGGCCTAGCCGAGGTCCAGGCGCCGCAACCGAGGATTCTCGGTTCGTCCCGGTATCCGGCCGCGCTTCGCGATTGGCCGGCCGTCGATCTCCTTCAGGTCCCCGGTGAAGTCGATCGGGCTGGCGTCCGAGATCGCGGACCCCACCGCGAACGAGTCGACCGGCGCCCCGGCCTCCTTGAAATGACCGATGCGTTCCGCGTCCAGCCCGCCGGAAACGACGATCTTCACGTGGTCATGCCCGGCCAGGTCGAGGCGGGCACGAACCTCCTTGACGAGGTCCGGCGTGACCCGGCCCCGCTCCGACGGCGTGTCGAGACGGACACCCCACAGCCGCTCTCCGAGTGCCTCCGCCACGCGGAGCGACTCCTCCGCCTCGTCCTTGAACGTATCGACCAGGACGATGCGCGGCACGTCGGGGTCGATGTGCCGGTCGAATGCCTCCGCCGCTCGCACCGTGTCCCCGAAGATCAGGACCAGGGCGTGGGGCATGGTCCCGGTCGGCGACAGCCCTGCCATCCGCGCTCCAGCCGGGGTGGAGGCGCCGATGCAGCCGCCGACCACGCTGGCGTAGTCCATCTGGTCGGCGACGCTGGGATGGACGTGACGGGCACCGAAGCCGATGACCGGGATGGGCGACGCGGCGTCCACGATGTGGCGGGCGGCCGTCGCCCAGCCGGAGCACTGGGCCAGGGTGCCGAGCACGGCGGTCTCGTACAGGCCGAACGCCGAGTACCGGGCCTCGATCCGCATGACGACCTCCTTCGACTCGAAGGGATCGCCGTCGGAAAGCGACTCGACGACCGGCGCCGGCTCATGGCCGTTGCCCGGGCCGAGGACCCTGCCGAGGAACTCGTGGACCTCGGCGGCGCCGCACAGGATGCCGGCGTCGCGGGAGAAGACCTCCATCAAGACGACCGGGTCGAGATGCTCGGCCCGGAGGATTGCCTGGGCGCGCTCGAAGTAGACGTCCGCGGTCTGGCCGGTCAGGACCTCATCGGTCGCGCCGAACCGCCCGACCGCGTCCTTCCCGGTCATGGCTCGGGAGTGTAGTCGGTCCTCGTTCGTCGCCGACGCATCGCCACCGAGATGAGCAGGACGACGACGCCGAGCGCAACCAGCACCCCGAGCAGGCGGACGAGACCGCCCGCTGTCGCGGTCGCCAGGTCCTGGTTGAGCTCCGCGAGCTCGTCAGCCGCCACCCGCAGGTCGCCGGCAGCGAACGCGGTGGCAGCGGTGGAAAGCCGCTCTTCGGGACCCGGCCCGAGGAGGAGCCCGATCCGGGCCACCGGGTCCAACCGCCCGTCGATCGACGCCGCCGCGTCGGCGTGGGCGTCAACCACCGCCCGCTCGGCATCGATCTCGGCCCATGCCTCGGAGCCTCCGCCGTGGGTGCGGTAGGCGGCGGCCAGCCGATCTGGCGCGGTGAGCTCCGCTGCCTCGATCTCACCGAGGAGGGCGTCACGCCCCACCAGCCACGCCCCGGCGTCCGCGATCAGGCTCTCCGCGGCGGCGAACTGCCAGCCGACCATCGCCGCTCGGACGGGATCGGGATCGCCCCAGTCCCCGGCCGCCAGGAGGAGGCTGTCATACGCGGCCCGGGCGGTCGTCCGGGCCGTCAGCTCCGCCGTGGCGCCTTCGCCGAGGAGGGGACCAGCGAGCGCCTCGACGACCGGCTCGGTGGTGACGGCGTCCAGGTGATCGAGGTACGCGCGGGTCGTCACCGGGACCGGCTCCACCGCCGCCTCGCCGGCGAGCGTCGTTCCGGCGGACGGATCGTAGCCGTCGACGCCGGCCGCCATTCGGCGCACGGCCTCGCGGAGCCCTTCGACACCGGCCATCGAGGCGGCCTGGTTGGTCAGCGCCCACGACGCGGCCTGGGCCCAGCCTTCGGCCGCGGCTGGGCGTTCACTGGCATCCCATTCGGCCAGGGGAAACGCGTGTGCCGCGAGGGAGGACGCGACGGTGGCCGGATCATGTGGCAGGGCGATCTCGAGCTCCGATGACACCGTGGCCGCCGCCCACGAGGCGAGGCCCTCGAGAAGCCAACGGTCCCCGGTCAGGCTGTTGCCGGCCCAGACGTGGGCGACCTGGTGAAGCACGGTGAACGGTGGCTCGGTGAAGCCGACCGCGATCCCGTCCTTGTCGGTCGGGACGTCAGGCCCACCCGCGGTGACCGTCTCGGTGATCACGAGGGGGCCGTGGGCCGGGTACGGCACCCCGAACGCCGCTTCCAGCCGGGGCAGGGCGTCGGCGACGAGATCGAGCATCGCCGTTCCCCATTCGGGGTCGTCCACCCAGTGGCGGACCTGGAGATCGGCCGTCCCCCCGGTGAGCGGAATCGCGCGCTGGAGGGTTTCGTAGTCGGGTTCCCGTGTGGCCCCGATGTTGGCCAGCCAGTGCGTCGGATCGGCGATCGTCCCGCTGGTGAGCACCGCGGTGTCGCCGTCCACCTCGGGATCCAGGTCGTCGCCGTCCACGCGGACCTCGTAGTCCGCTGCCAGCTCGACGCGGACTTCGCTCTGGGTGCCAAATCCCCAGGCCGGGAAGCTCACGAGGTGTTGGCCAACCCGGAGACCGGGGTCGCCGTCGCGCAGCTCGTAGGCGAGCTGGAGCGTTGCCGTCTTCCCGTACTGGACCGGGGCGCGGGGCGTGATGGTCGCCACGTTGACGCCGCCGCTGGTTGCGACGCTCACGGTCAACGCGCCGCTCCCGTCGCCGGCCGAGACCGCCGCCGCATGATCGTGAATCGCGAGACGAATGGTGTTGAACACGCTCACCTGACCCGCGGCCGGCGCGGCGAAGGTATTCGTGAAGGCGATATCGACCACGACCAGGACCTTCCCGGCGGCGTCATCGACCACGTACCGGGCGCTGGTGACCATGGTGTACTCGGCGCCGGCGACGCCCGTCGGTGCAGACAGGGCCCCGACCACGAGGGCGACGACCAACGCCAGGCGCGCGCGCCGCCGTTTCATCGCTCCGCCCCCTCGTCGGCCGGCCAGTCCGGGAGCGTGGATTCCACCTCGGACCGGTATCGGTCCATGAGCTGCGGATTCCGACTCACTCGACCCGCCCAGTCCGGGAGCCGGCCGCGATCCGCGATGGCGGGAGCGGTCTCCTGGACGAGCCGATCGGCAACCACCACCATCCGGGTCAGGGCACGCCCAAGCTCGTCCCGGTCAACCGCGGCTGGCGGGAGCTCGGTGATGAGCATCGGTCGGTCCTCCTCGGTCACCGCGAACTTCACGAATGGATACTCCGCGTTCGCGCCCAGCAGC
>DATFEC010000047.1:0-3102 GCA_035251655.1 Candidatus Limnocylindria bacterium
CCTCGCCCGCCCGCCCCCGCGTGGCAGCGGCAATGACCCGTACCCGGGCCGAGGCGTCGGCCGCGGCGGCAGCCAGGCCACGGATGCGCCAAGGGTCGTCGAGGGGCGGGTCGGTGTTCGGCATTGCGCACACCGTCGTGAATCCACCGTGGGCCGCGGCCCGGGTGCCGGACACCACGGTCTCCGAGGCCTCGTCGCCGGGCGTCCGCAGGTGGGTGTGCAGGTCGCAGAACCCGGGCGCGGCGACCATGCCAAAGGCGTCGATGCGCGGGATCTCGAACGGCGCAAGATCGTCGCGCAGCACGCCGTCGACCACGGCCAAGTCGCGGACCATGTCGGTCCCCTCGCTGGGGTCGACGATGCGCACGCCGCGCAGGACGAAGCTGGCCGGTGCATCGGCCAGGGAGCCGAAGCGGGCGAAGCCGTTCATCGGTCGCATCCGCTCATCGGTCAGCCGCCTCGGTGACCAGGAGCGACAGGATCGCCATCCGGATCGGGACGCCGTTCTCGACTTGGCGCCCGATGAGCGAGCGGGGAGCGGTGGACAGCTCCGCGGCGATCTCCACGCCCTCGTTCGCCGGTCCCGGGTGCATGACCCAGGCCTCGGGGCATGCCCGCGCCAGCCGGTCCGCGGTCAGGCCCCAGCGCGCGACGTACTCCTCGAGCGACGGCACGCCACCGCCGGCAGCGCGCTCGAGCTGGACCCGGAGAGCCATGACCGCATCGGCACCGTCCAGGGCACGCTCGAGATCGCCGATCACGGTGACGCCCTGCCAGCCGGCAAACGGCGAGACCCACGCCGGGGGCCCGGTGAGCACCACCGACGCCCCCAGCGCGCCCAGCGCGTGGAGGTTCGAGCGGGCGACCCGCGAGTGCGCCGCGTCCCCGACGATCACGATCCGCGCCCCCTCCAGTGTGCCGAGGGCCTGGCGCAGGGTCAGCGCGTCGAGCAGGGCCTGGGTTGGGTGGGCGTGGGACCCATCCCCGGCGTTGACGATGGCCGCGTGCTCCAGTGAGCGGGCGGCGAGGTACGGCGCCCCGCTGGACGCGTGACGCAGGACGATCATCCGGATCCCGGTCCGCTCCAGGGTCCGCATGGTGTCGACCAGCGACTCGCCCTTGGCAACGCTGCTGCCGGCCACCGACAGATCCGTCACGGTCGCGCCCAGCTCGCGCGCGGCGAGCTCGAAGGACACCCTCGTCCGGGTCGAGGCCTCGTAGAAGGCCAGGCCCACCGCCACGCCCCGCAACGGATCGGGCAGCTCGCCGGCCTCCCGCCGCGCTCGGAGCTCGGTGGCCAGGTCGAGCACGCCCTCCAGGTCCGACCGCGACAGCTCGTCGACGTCGAGCAGGTGCCGTCGGGTCCATACGGCGGGCAGGCTGATGGTCATCCGACAGGCACCTCGGCCCGGGTCAGGACCACCTCGTCGGTCCCATCGGTCTCGACCAGCCGGACGTGGACCACCTCGTCGGCACTGGTGGGGAGGTTCTTGCCCACGTAGTCGGGACGGATCGGCAGCTCGCGGTGGCCGCGGTCGATGACGACCGCCAGGCGGACAGCCCGCGGACGCCCGTGGTCGGTCAGGGCGTCGAGCGCGGCCCTGATCGTGCGCCCGGTGTAGAGGACGTCGTCGACGAGCACGACCGTGCGGTCGGTGACGTCCGGTCCCAGGTCGGAGCGCTTCACGATCGGCGCGTGGGCGAGCCGGGTCAGGTCGTCGCGGTAGAAGGTGATGTCCAGCGAGCCCACCGGCAGCCGAACCTGCTCGTGCTCGTCAATGAGGTTGGCAAGGCGCTCGGCGAGGGGGTGACCGCGCGTCCGGAGCCCGACGAGGACCAGGTCTTCGGTCCCGCCATGGCCCTCGACGATCTCATGGGCGATCCGGACCAGGGACCGGCGGAGGTCGTCGGCGTCGAGGATGCGGCGCTCGGATGGCATGGGCATTGGCTCCTTGGCGGCCTCTCCGGACCGCGTTAAAGGGGCACTTCGAACTTGGACGGCGAGTATACCGATGCCGGCCCCGGACCCGTCAACGGCCGAGCGTTCAACGGCCGAGCGTTCAGCGGCCGAGCGTTCAGCGGACGACGCCGGCCAGGTGGTCGCGGAGGACCTCGGCCGCGAACTCGGGCGCGGCGGGGTTGACCGCGAGCGCGGTCGCCCGCTCGAGACCGGCAATCGTCCGCAGCCGGGGGTGGAGCTCCCAGTGCCAGTGGAAGGTCTGGTCGAGCCGTTCGCCGGCCGGCGCGGTATGGAGGAAGAGGTTGTACGGCGGGTCCCCGAGCGCGGCAAACGAGCCGAGCGCCCGCTGCAGCGTGGCGCGGCACGCCCCAACCGCCTCGTCGTCGACCTCGGTGAAGTCCGCCGCGTGCTCCCGCGGGATGACCCACAGCTCGAACGCGGAGCGGCTGGCCGCCGGCGCGAAGACGACGAATCGCTCCTCGGCCAGGACGAGCCGCGTGCCGGCGGCCTCCTCGGCCTCGGCCATCGTGCACCACGCACAGGAGCGGCGGCTGATCATGTGCCGCGCCGCGCCGCCGATCTCCTCCGCCACCCGGTGGGGAATCTGCGGGATGGCGTACAGCTCGACGTTCAGGTGCGAGGTCCGTGACCCGGACTGCATCCCGTGGTTCTGGATGGCCTGGACGTAGATGGGGTCGTCCGGCGGATTCGCCGCGGCCCCCAGGTCGCGCATCACGTCACGAGCGTGGCGCAGGAGCTTCTCGGCCAGGTGCGGGTTCGCGTCCGCGTACCGCTCGTGGTGGCCGCGCGGACCGACCACGATCTCCCACGAGCCGCGCCGATCCGGGGTTTCGTCCGGGATCAGCTCGACCTGCGGCGACCAATCCCGGCCGGCCGGGACGGTCTCGAACAGGTCCGAGCGAAGCGTGACCCGCCGCACGGACTCGTCGTCATCCTCGGGGGCCTCGTCGCAATGACGGCAATGCGTGCCCTCGATCGGCGTCGCGTCGACGGCGAAGTCCGCGTGCTCGAACGCCCGGTCGACGACGATCGCCGACCACCAGCCGGTGACCGGGTCGCGGCGCAGCTCGAACATGCCGCGATGCCCGGCGCTCAGCCGAGCTCGTTCAGCTCCCAGGCTC
>DATFEC010000317.1:0-2334 GCA_035251655.1 Candidatus Limnocylindria bacterium
TCTCGTAGTCGTAGGCCACCAGCACCGTGCCGGCCTCGGCCACGACGCGCTCGGAGTCTTCGCCGTCGCCGCGGGCGGTCATCCGATGCGACATGGACAGGCTGGTGTTGCCGATCCAGTCCACCCGGGTTCCGATCCCGACCTCGTCCCCGAAGAGGATCGGCGAACGGAAGTCCACCTGCAGCGCGGCCAGGATCACGGGCAGGCTCTGGACGACATCCACCCGGAGGACATCGATGAGGAAGCGCACGCGCGCCTGCTCGAGGTAGGTGACGAACGAGGCGTTGTTCACGTGGCCGAACGCGTCGATGTCCCGAAACCGGACCTCGAGGCGCGTGTGATGGCGGAACGAATCGGTCAACGGAGGACCGATTCTAGCGGCCGCTGCCGCTCCGGCGGTCAGAGCGCCTCCTGGGCCCGGACGACGAGGCCCGCCAGCAGGGTCGTCCGCGGCGCCACGCTTGCCAGGTCGAGCCATTCCGCTGGGGCGTGATCATCGCCGCCGATCGGGCCGAGGCCGTCGAGCGTCGGCAGCCCGGCGGCCGCAGTGGTGTTGGCGTCGGAGGCGCCGCCGGTGAGTGCGTCGCGGACCTCGAAGCCGAGCTCCGAGCCGATGCTCCGGGCCAGCTCAACGAGCCGTTCGCTGGCCGCGGACTTCTCCATCGGCGGATGGGACGCGATGACCTGCTGCTCGGCCGTGGTGTCGGGGACGGAACTTGCCGCGATGATCTCGGCCGCGGCGGCGGTGGCCTCCCCGAAGTCGTTCGTGTTGGCGGCTCTCAGGTCGACCTCCAGGCGGCACGACTCGGCGACGACGTTCGGGCGCGTGCCGCCGGCGATGACCCCGACGTTGCAGGTGACCGTCGGCCAGCGTCCGTTCAGGGCGTGGAGGGACTCGACCAAGCGTGACGCGGCGAGGATCGCGCTGCGCCCCTTCTCGGGCTCGACCCCGGCGTGGGCCGCGCGTCCGTGGACGGTGACGACCATCTCGGCGATGCCCTTCCGGGCGCTGACGATGTCGCCGTTGGCTCGGGCGCACTCCAGGACGAGGGCAGCGTCGTGTCCCGCCGCCAGGTCGCGGATGACGGGCCCGGAGAATGGTGATCCGATCTCCTCGTCGGGATTCGCCACGAAGGTGACCGATGGGCGGTGGCCCGCGGCCTGGGCCGCGGCCAGTGCCATGAGACCGGCCAGCAGGCCGCCCTTCATGTCGGACACGCCCGGCCCCAGAGCCCTCCCGCCTTCGACCCGGAACTGGCGCGCGGCGGCGGTGCCCGGCTCGAAGACGGTGTCCATGTGACCGATGAGCAGGAGCCGCGGACCGATCCCCGCCAGCCGACCGATCACGAGGTCACCGAGGGGGCGACCATCAGGCGCCGCTCCGCCACCGATCCGCTCCACGGCCGCCCCAAGCGCCGTCAAGTGCCCGACCACCGCGTCGGCGACGCGGTTCACCCCCTCGGGCGTATACGAGCCACAGTCGATGTTCACCAGTGTCTCGAGATCGCCGAGGTAGGCCGGAACGCGCTCGACCACGTGCGTGTGAAGGTCCGACAGCATCGGCTGGGAGGCCATGGGGGCGAAACTATACTGGCCGCCATGGCCGCCGACCGCCCGCCCGAGCCGGCCGTCGAGCTGCTCGAGCTGCGCGTCCTGGAGGGGCCGAACCGGTTCGCCAACCGTCCCGCCATCAAGCTCGAGTTCCAGGGCGATCCCGAGTCGGTGGGCGGCGTGGCCCGCGACGCCGGCGAGCTGATTCGGCACTTCCACTACGAGCTGGGCTTTCCCGCCCCCCGGGTCACCTTCCGGCGGTCGGCCGACGGCACGCGGGCGATGACGGCGTTCGCCTGGCGGCGGCGGGCGATCGCCCAGGCCATCGCCGGAGCCGCCGCACGGGTGGCCCTTGGCGCGGGCACCGAGCGCCGCGAGCTCCGCTCCCTGCGGGCCGTGGCCGAGGGGCCGCGAGCGATCCTTCCCGTCGCCCGCGTCCCGATCGTGGCCATCACCGGCACGAATGGCAAGAGCACCACGACCCGGCTCATCGCCCACATCGCGTCGGCCGCCGGCCGGCGGGTGGGGATGACGAACTCGGACGGGATCTACGTTCGCGGCGAACTGGTCGAGCCCGGCGACTGGACAGGGTTCGGTGGCGCCGGCCGGATCCTCGCCGAGGCGGACCTTGACCTGGCCGTCCTCGAGACCGCGCGTGGTGGGATCCTGCTGCGCGGCATCGGCTACGAGCGCAACGACGTGTCGGTCGTCACCAACGTGAGCGCGGACCACCTCGGCCTGCAGGGGATCGACACCCTGGACGAGCTGGCCGAGGTCAAGGGC
>DATFEC010000006.1:0-3634 GCA_035251655.1 Candidatus Limnocylindria bacterium
CCAGACCTGCCTGTCGTTGTGCGAAGGCCAGTACCTTGACATCAGCTTCGAGGCGCGCCTCGACGTCACGGTCGACGAGTACCTCCAGATGATCGAGCTGAAGACCGCGGCGCTGATGGCAGCCGGGGTGGAGGCGGCGGCGATGCTCTCGTCCCGAGATGCCGATGTCGTCGCACGCTTCCGTCGCTTCGGCGACCGGCTCGGCCTCGCCTTTCAGATGGCAGACGACGTGAAGGGAGCGTTCTGGGACGAGTCCGCCTCCGGCAAGGCGGAGGCCGGCGACTTGCGGCGGCGCAAGAAGACCATGCCCGTGATCTGGGCCCTCAATCATGCTGCGGAGGCGGATCGGGCACGCCTTCGCGAGCTCTTCACCCAGCACGAGGACGGGCTGCACCTGACCGATGCCGAGGTGGCGGAGGCCGCCGCCATCCTCGATCGGTCCGGCGCGCGAGAAACGACCCTTGGCGAGGCCCGCCGCTACCGGGACGAGGCGCTGGCGGAGCTGGCCGGCCTGCCGCTCGATCCGATGGCCCGGGCGGAGCTCGAACTGTTCGTGGCGGGGGCGATCGCCGCCTAGTCTTCCGCCTCGCGGCCATTGGGGACCTGGACCGCCATGACTTTCGACACGCGCCGCGAGTCCGCCGCCAGGACGCGCAGGGTGAGACCGCGGAACTCGACCTCGGTGCCGACCAGCGGGATCCGACCCACGCGGGAGATGATCAGGCCACCGACCGTGTCGAAGGACTCCTCGTCGGGCTCCTCCGCGTCGCCGAGCTCGAACAGGTCACGCAGGTCGTCCATCGTGACCCGGCCATCGACCCGGAAGGCGCGGCGGTCGCCATCGGTCTCGATTGGCTCGATGAGGCTCTCCTCGATGTCGTACTCGTCCTGGATCTCGCCCACGATCTCCTCGACCAGGTCCTCGATCGTGACCAGCCCGGCGGTCCCGCCGTACTCGTCGACGACGATCGCGATGTGGCGGCGGGCCGAGCGCATCTCGGTCAGCATCTCGTCCACGCGCTTCGTCTCGGGCACGTAGGCAGCGGGGCGGGCCAGGGAGCGAATCTCGAGTGGCTCGCGTGTTTCAGCAGACGGGAGCAGGTACGGCAGCATGTCCTTCGCGTACAGGATGCCGACGATGTTGTCGAGGTTCTCGCGGTATACCGGAACCCGAGAGTGGCCGGCGCGGACGATGAGGTCGAGGACTTCTTCGATGGGATCGTCGACCTCGACCGCCTTGATCCCGATCCGCGGAATCATGACCTCGTGGATCTGCTTGTCCCCGAGCTCGATCACGCCGTGGATCATCTCCTTCTCGGCTTCTTCGATCTGCCCCTGGGCGGAGCCGGTCTCGACCAGGAGCTTCAGCTCCTCGACCGACAGGAGCCCGGTCTGCGGCCGCTCCCGACCGCCGAAGAGGCGAACCAGGAAGCCGCTGATCGTCGTCGTCAGCGACACGAGCGGCGCCAGGATGCGCTCCATCACGCTCAGCGGGCGCGACGCGACCAGTGAGAACCGCTCAGGAAAGTTCAGGGCCAGGGTCTTCGGGACGAGCTCCCCGACGATGATCGAGGTCAGCGCGATGAGCAGCGTGACGAAGATGAACGCGATGGTCTCGGCCGCGTCCTGAATCGGCTCCCACGGGATGGCGGAGATCGCATCCGCGAGCACCGCGCTGAAGGCGATGGCCCCGATGGCCGAGGCGAGGAAGCCGAGGAAGGTGATCACCACCTGGATGGTGGCCAGGAAGCGTTGCGGGTCCTCCACCAGGCGGCGGGCCGTGCGCGCCCCGCGCCGGCCCTCCTCCGCCAGCTGGTCGAGGCGTGTCCGGCGGACGGTGAGGAGTGCGATCTCGGCCGCCGCGAACACCCCACCGATCAGGATCAGGACCAGGACGATGATCAGGTCAACGAACGGGTTGCCCGTACCAGCCGCGCCCTCAGGCATCCGGCGGATCACCCTCCCGTCGGCGCCGCAGCTCGATCGGGCGGGCCGGGACTCCGACCACCGTCTTGCCGGGGGCCACGTCGCGCGTGACGACACTGCCCGCGCCGGTCTTCGCCCCGGCTCCGACGGTCACCGGAGCCCGAAGCATGGTGTCGACGCCGATGAACGCCCCATCCCCGATCACGGTCTCGTGCTTGGTCGTGCCGTCGAAATTGGCCGTCACCGTTCCGGCACCGATGTTCACGTCGTCGCCGACCTGCGCGTCGCCGAGGTAGCTGAAGTGGTGCTGCCGCACGCGGGCACCCAGCCGGCTCTTCTTCACCTCGGCGTAGTTCCCGATCTCGGACCCCGCACCGACCACGCTTCCCGGTCGGAGGTGGCTCATCGGTCCGACATGCGCACCCTCACCGACCTCCGACTCCTCGACCCAAGAGCCGTACACGTGGGCCCGGGCGTCGATCCGGCTGTCCCGGATCCGGCTGCCGGGACCGATGACCGACTCGGGACCGATGACCGTCCGCCCACTGAGCACCGTCCAGGGCTCGATTCGCGCGTCCTGGCCGATCTCCACCGCGGCGTCGATGAACGTGCTCTCCGGGTCCACGATCGTGACTCCGGCCCGCATGTGGTCCTCCGCGATCCGTGCCCGGAGCAGCCGCTCCGCGGCAGCCAGCTGGATCCGATCGTTGATCCCCATCGCGAGCTCTGGCCGCTCGGCAGGCACGACCCGGACGATCTGCCCGTCCTCGGTCGCGAGACCGACCAGGTCGGTCAGGTAATGCTCGCCCGCCGGGCTGAGGGGCACACGGCCGACGTTGGACCGCAGCCACGCTCCGTCGAAGCAATAGGTGCCGGCATTCACCTCGTCGAGGGCCTTCGTGGCGGCGTCGGCGGCCGCCTCCTCGACGATCGCCCGACAGCTGCCGTCGTCGCCGCGCACGATCCGCCCGTACCCAAGGGGGTCAGCCACGCGGGCCGAGAGGAGCACGATCGGCGCTCCGCTCGCGGCCTGCTCGCCGACGAGGGCCCGCACCACGGCCGGCGGGAGCAAGGGCACGTCGGCCATCGTCACCACGACCTGCTTCACGTCCCCGGGGATGGATGGGAGCGCGACGCGCACCGCGTCCGCCGTTCCGCGTTGGGGTTCCTGGCGAACCGACACCACCGCGCCGTTCAGCGCGGCCTCGACGGCCTCGGCTCCGTGCCCGGTGACGACCACGACGGGATCCGCCTCCGCGGAGGCCAGCAGGGCAAGAACGTGGTCGATCATCGGCCGGCCGGCCAGCGGGTGGAGAACCTTGGGGAGTCGTGACCGCATCCGGGTGCCCTGGCCAGCGGCCAGCACGATGGCAGCGAGGCTGCTCACGCCGATCGGCGCTTGGTTGGCGGCATCAGAGGTGAGGATGGTAGAAGCGGGCTCGAACGAGCGTCAACTTGCGCCGGCTTCCCCCCCGAGCGCCACGCACTCGATCTCGACCCGGCCATCGCGCGGGAGGGCACGGACCGCGACCGTGGTGCGCGCCGGGTACGGCTCCGGGAAGGCGGCCGCGTAGGACTCGTTCATCGCCGCGAAGTCGGCCATGTCGACCAGGAACACGGTTGTCTTCAAGACCCGGTCCAGGCTCGATCCAGCAGCATCGAGAATGGCCGCCAGGTTGGCGATCGCGCGCGCGGTCTGCGGGCCAGC
>DATFEC010000005.1:0-4616 GCA_035251655.1 Candidatus Limnocylindria bacterium
CGAGGTGACCCGCCAGCTGCATTGGCTGCCAGAGGGGATCGGGCTCGAGGAGCGGGAGCTCGACTGGCTGCGGAACATGCGCGACTGGATGATCAGCAAGAAGCGGTACTACGGTCTCGCCCTCCCGTTCTGGGTCTGCGAAGAGTGCGAGGGGTGGGAGGTCATCGGCTCGCGCGACGAGCTCCGCGAGCGGGCGGTGGCCGGCTGGGAGGCCTTCGAGGGGCACAGCCCGCATCGGCCATGGATCGACGCAGTGGAGGTTGCGTGCCCGGCCTGCGGAAGCCGGTCGCGGCGTATCCCGGACGTCGGCAACCCGTGGCTCGATGCCGGGATCGTGGCCTACTCGACCCTGGACTGGGCGACCAACCCGACCTACTGGGAGGAGTGGTTCCCGGCTGACTTCCTGACCGAGTCGTTCCCGGGCCAGTTCCGAAACTGGTTCTACGCGCTGCTGACGATGTCCACCGTCCTCACCGGCCGCCCGCCGACGCGGACGCTGCTCGGGCATGCCCTCGTTCGCGACGAGCACGGCGAGGAGATGCACAAGAGCAAGGGCAACGCGATCTGGTTCGACGATGCGGCTGAGCAGATTGGCGCCGACGTCATGCGCTGGCTGTATGCCTCGGCTAACCCGGCGGTGAACGTGAACTTCGGCTATGGGACGACTGCCGAGGTCGTCCGCCGCTTCCTGCTGCCGCTGTGGAACTCCTACAGCTTCTTCGTCACCTATGCCCGGCTGGACCGATGGACTCCGGCGGCGGGGACGGCCTCGCCGGCGGGTGGCAATGAGATCGCGGAAGGCCGCTCCCTGCTCGATCGCTGGATCCTGTCCCGCCTCGATGGGCTGCTGGACGAGGTGCGGGAGGCGCTCGACGGCTACGACGCGGCGCGAGCGACGCGACAGGTCGAGGCCTTCGTCGATGACCTGTCGAACTGGTATGTCCGGCGCAACCGGCGCCGGTTCTGGAAGGGCGAGCTGGACGCCGACAAGCAGGCTGCCTACGCCACCCTGCACGAAGTGCTGACCACCCTGTCGCGCGTCCTGGCCCCGTTCGTGCCCCACTTCGCCGACGCGCTCTGGCACAACCTGGTGGTGGCGGTCGACCCGGCGGCTCCCGACAGCGTGCACCTGGCGGACTTTCCTGTCTCGCGCGGGCGCGCCGACGCGGACATCGACCGCGGCGTGGCTCTGGCGCGGCGGGTGGTGGCACTCGGCCGCGCGGCACGGTCGGGCAGTGAGATCCGAACTCGCCAGCCGCTGCGCAAGGTCCGGGTCCGCCTGCCGGCCGGCTTGACGGCCTTCGCCGATGATGCGGCGGTCGCTGCCGAGCTGGAGGGCCACGTTCGCGAGGAGCTGAATGTCAAGGCGGTCGAGCTCATCGCAGACGACTCGGCGCTCGTCGAGCGGACCCTGTACCCGTTGCTGCCGATCATTGGTCCGCGGCATGGTGCGGACGTTGCCCAGATCATGGCCGCCGTCCGGGCCGGCGATTGGTCACTTACCGATGAAGGCGGAGCCGTTGCCGGCGGAATCGCCCTGGCTGCCGACGAGTTCACGCTCTCGGCGCAGGCCCACGAGGGCCACGAGATCGCCGATGATGGCGACCTGCTGGTGGCCATCGACACGACGATCGATGAGACGTTGGCCGCCGAAGGGCTTGCCCGCGAGGTCGCGCACCGACTGCAGAACCTGCGCAAGGCGGCGGGGCTGGAGATCAGTGACCGGATCGAGGTGGCGATCGGGGTCGACGCCGATGTTGCCGCCCGCCTGGCGCCGCACCAGCGGTGGCTGGCGGCCGAGACGCTCGCGGTTTCGGCGGTCATCGGTCCCGATGCGGATCTCACCGACGCGACCGGACGGACCGAGGAGACCATGGACGGGGTCGCCCTGCGCCTGGCGCTGCGGCGGGCCGGTTGATCGCGTACGCTCGGGGAGTATGAGCCGCCTGCCGATGCGCAACACCTGGGCCGAGAGCGGCCTGCTGCTGGCGACCGCTTCCGTGGTTTATCTGCTGGACCGGCTCACGAAGGCCTGGGTGGTGGCGAACGTCCAGGTCGGGGAGCGGATCCCGGTCATCGGCGACCTCGTTCAGATCTGGCACACGGAGAACGAGGGCGCAGCATTCGGACTTCTCCAGGGCGGCGGGGTCGTGTTTCTGCTCGTCGGATTCGGGACACTGGCGGTCATCACCTGGGTGCATCTCACCGGACGGGTCCGTGGGGCGCCTGCCGCGGTGCTGTTGGGACTCGTGCTCGGCGGCACGCTCGGCAACCTGACTGACCGGCTGATCGATGGCAGCGTGACGGACTGGGTGTCGGTCGGCATCGGCAACCTCCGCTGGCCGACGTGGAACGTGGCCGACGCAGCGGTCGTGTGCGGCATCGTGGGCCTCGTGCTCTACCTGTCCATCATCGACCGGCGCACAGCCGCGCGCGCTGCCTGAACGTGAGCGGGGAGCGGATCCTGGAAGGCCCCGCTCCCGCCGGACGCGTGGACGTGGCGGTGGCTGCCGTGGCCGGGATCTCGCGCGCCCACGCGCAGCGTCTCCTGGGTGATGGTCGTGCCCTGGTCGACGGCCATCCCCGCCGCGCCAGCGATCGGCTGACCGGCGGGGAGCGGCTGCGGGTCGTGCTCTCCGCACCACCGGACCCGACGCTCATCCCGGAGAACATCCCAATCCGGGTCGTGTACGAGGACGACGATCTGCTGGTCGTGGACAAGCCGGCCGGGTTGGTGGTCCATCCCTCCGCGGGACACCCGACCGGGACGCTGGTCCACGCCCTGCTCGGTCGGGCCGTGTCGCGCGGCGAGTCGCTCGGGGCGGTGGCTGGGGTCGGGCGGCCGGGGATCGTCCATCGGCTGGACCGCGACACGTCCGGACTGATCGTCGTGGCCAAGACCGATGCCGCACAGGCATCGCTCATGTCGCAGTTCGGTGATCGATCGATCGAGAAGGAGTACCTGGCCCTGGTCCACGGGGCGGCCCCCGCCGTACGTGGGCGCATCGAGGCGCCGGTCGGGCGCCACCCTCGCGATCGACAGCGGATGGCGGTGGTGAGCGGTGGCCGGGCGGCGATGACGGACTACGAGGCCCTCGGCGCCGCTGGGGGATACACCCTGCTCCGACTCCAGCCACGGACGGGCCGGACGCACCAGCTCCGAGCCCACCTCGCGTATCTCGGCCTGCCGATTGCGGGCGACCTGCGATACGGCGGCGGCGTCGGGCCGGGCGGTCTCCGCCGCCAGTTCCTCCATGCCGCGGAGCTGGCCTTCGCCCGTCCGGCGGATGACGCCCGGGTATCGGTCTGGTCCGAGCTGCCCGACGACCTGGCCGCCAGCCTGGCTGCCACCGGCATCAGCGCGACGGGTCTCCCGCCGACCGCCGGCTACCGAATCGATGGCGCGCAGACAAACGGGGGAGCGGTGGCATGAGCAAGCCGATGACCTTCCCGAACCCGATGCTGGTCGTGGTCAGCGGTCCGTCCGGGGTTGGGAAGAGCACGATTGTTGCCGAGCTCGCCAGGCGACACCCCCAGGTCGTCCCGATCGTGACGGCGACCACCCGCGACCGCCGGCCGGGCGAGCAGGACGGGGTCCACTACCACTTCATGACCTCCGATGCTTTCGAGCGGCTGCGGTCCGAGGGCGGGCTGTTGGAGTCGGCCGAGGTCCATGGCCACAGGTACGGCACCCCGCTCGACCAGATCCGGGGCATCCTCCGCGCCGGTCGGGACGCGATCCTCACCATCGACCCGCAAGGTGCGCGCGCGGTTCGCCAGGCCGTGCCCGACGCCCTGCTCATCTTCGTCATGCCGCCCTCTTTGGAGGCGCTGGACGACCGTCTCTCCGGGCGCGGGTCGGAGGACGCGGCAGACCAGGCCCTTCGTCGACAGAACGCGGTCGGCGAGATCGCCGCCGCTGCCGACTACGACGAGGTGGTCGTGAACGAGACGGGCCATGCGGGAGAGGCCGCGGAACGCATCTGGGAGGTCATCCAGGCCGAGGCTCGGCGGGAGCCGCCCCGCCGTGTCCGCCTCTGAGCCATCTGTGATAGGCGCGAGCGTCGACGTCCGGTTCGTCCGGGTCGCGGTCGACGCCCAGGTCGACCGTCCGGAGCGGACCTTCACCTACACCTTCCCCTCGGCGATCGAGGCCGATCCCGGCTCGCTGGTCCTCGTGCCCTACGGGGGCCGCCTGGCCCTCGGCTACCTCCTTCCCGGGGACGCCGAGCCGATCCCGAGCGCGCACGGAGTGGAAGCGGTCATCTCGGAGCCGCTCCTCACCTCCGACCTCCTGGAACTGGCCGAGGAGATCGCGGTCCGCTACCGCGCCCCGATCGGGACGACGCTGGCAGCGATGCTGCCGCCGGGCATCGAGTCGCGCCTCGAGCGGCGCTGGGAGCTCCTCGAGCCCGTGGGGGACGCCGCCGCGGGCACGATCCTGACCGAGGCTGAGCTCGGCCGCCTCGTGCCGCGAGCCTCACCGCGCTGGATCGAGAGCCGTCGGCGGGCCGGGGGATTGCGAGCCGCGTGGCGCCTTCGTCCGCCTCGAGCCGGCCCGCGGCGCGAGCGGGTCGTTCGCCGCCGCGGTGCGCCGGGCAGGCCGGTGCGCGGGG
>DATFEC010000169.1:0-2156 GCA_035251655.1 Candidatus Limnocylindria bacterium
CACGACCTGGTTGCCCGCCAGCCGACGAGCGCCGAGCCGGAGGTGATGGACTCGGAGGATCTCCTCTACCTGCTCTACACCAGCGGGACGACGGCCAAGCCCAAGGGGATCATGCACACCACCGCGGGCTACCTGGTCGGCACCGCGACCACCCATCGGTACATCTTCGACATCAAGCCGGACGACGTCTACTGGTGCATGGCCGACATCGGCTGGGTGACAGGCCATTCGTACATCGTGTACGGCCCGCTCGCCAACGGCACGACCGGGGTCATCTACGAGGGCGCCATCGACTTCCCCGAGAAGGACCGATGGGCCCAGATCGCGGCTCGACTGGGCGTCACGATCCTGTACACCGCCCCGACCGCCATCCGGGCGTTGATGAAGTACGGCGCCGATGTCTTCGCCGGTGACGACCTGTCCTCCCTCCGCCTGCTGGGCAGCGTGGGCGAGCCGATCAACCCCGAGGCGTGGGCGTGGTACTGGCAGCACATCGGTGGGGGCCGCTGCCCGGTGGTCGACACCTGGTGGCAGACCGAGACGGGGATGATCCTCATCACGCCACTCCCCGGCATCACCACCCTCAAGCCGGGAAGCGCCACGAAGCCGTTCCCCGGCATCAGGGCCGACGTCGTGAACGAGCGCGGGGAGAGCGTCCCGCTGGGCGGAGGCGGGTACCTCGTCCTCGATCGCCCCTGGCCGGCCATGCTGCGGGGGATCTACGGCGACCCGGATCGGTACCGGCAGACGTACTGGACCCGCTTCCCCGGGCGCTACTTCGCCGGCGACGGCTGCAAGCGCGACACGGACGGCTACTTCTGGCTGCTCGGCCGGGTGGACGACGTCATGAACGTCAGCGGCCACCGGATCAGCACGACCGAGGTGGAATCGGCGCTCGTCTCCCATCCGGCCGTGGCCGAGGCTGCGGTGGTCGGCCGGACCGATCCGATCACCGGCCAGGCGATCTTCTCCTACGTCATCCTCCGTGCCGGCCACGAGCCGTCCGACGCGCTGGCCGACGAGCTGCGCGAGCACGTGGCCACGGTCATCGGCAAGCTGGCCCGCCCCAAGCAGCTGATGTTCACCCCGGACCTGCCCAAGACCCGGAGCGGCAAGATCATGCGCCGGCTGCTCCGCGACATCGCCGAGCAGCGCGACCTGGGGGACGTCACCACGCTCGCCGACGCGGGGATCGTGTCCACCATCCGCGAGCAGTCGGGGACGGGCGAGGACGAATGAGGACGTGAACACGGAGGACGTCGTCGGCTTCCTCGAGGCCAACTGGCTGGCCCTCATCTTCTGGAGCGGCCTCGCCCTCGTCGTCTTCCGCCTCATTCGCCCCGTGGTCGACCGCATCGGGGAGCGCATCATCCGCGCCCGCCAGGCGCAGGGCATCGACCCTGCCGAGCTGAACGAGCTGCGCAAACGGCTGGCCACCGTCGAGGACCTGGTCGCCAGGCTGCTGCGGGCGGCCGTCCTCTTCGTCATCGTGGTCGTGGTCCTGACCCTGCTCGACCTGGTCTCGGTCATCGTGGCCTTGGGGGTGGTGTTCGCGGGCCTGGCGATCGCGGGCCAGAGCATCATCCTCGACTACCTGATGGGCATCCTCATCCTGGTCGAGGGGCAGTTCTACGTCGGCGACTGGATCACCATTGCCACCGGCAACGTGACCGTGTCCGGCACGGTCGAGGAGATCGGCCTGCGGCGCACGATCCTGCGCGACGTGTCCGGGACCGTGCACTCCGTGTCGAACGGCGAGGTCCGCGTGTCTTCCAACCTGACCCGGGTGTACGCCGTCCTCCAGGTCGAGATCCCGCTGATGGGCGAGGCGGACCTCGAGCAGGCGATCGCCATCACCAACCGGGTCGGGGCCGAGATGTACGCCGATCCGGAGTGGTCGACCCGCCTCCTCGAAGCACCGGCCTACGCCTCCATTCCGACGGTCAGCGACCTGGGGATCACCCTCCGAGCCGCCGGCCGGGTCCAGGGCCAGGATCGGTTCACCGCGGCCAGCGAGCTCCGGCGCCGGCTCCTGACCGCCTATGCGGCCGAGGGCATCGGGCTCGCCCAGCGCCTCCGCCCGCCGGCGGCGTGAGCGGCTACGATGCGCCTCGTATGACCCGATGGCCCCGATCCCGCCGCGTCATGCTGGCCGT
>DATFEC010000138.1:0-7000 GCA_035251655.1 Candidatus Limnocylindria bacterium
CGGCTGGAGCTGACGGCGGCGGCTCTCTCCGTCGGGGCCGGTTTCGTGCACGCGACGGTCGTGCCGGAGCACCTTGAGGAATGGTGGGGCTACGGATGGTTCTTCATCGTCGCCGCCGTGGCGCAGATCGCTTTCGCCGTCCTCCTCGTCCTCGACCCGTGGAGGCGCGATTGGATCCCGAATCGCCCGCCGCTGGACCAGGCGCGCCAGCGAAGACGGGTCTACGTCGCGGGCATCCTTGGCAACGTGGCCCTTATCGGTATGTACCTCGTCTCGCGGACGCTTGGGATTCCCGCCGGACCGGATGGTGGGTTGGTCGAGGAGGTGACCGCCATCGGCGTGATAACCAAGGCGATGGAGATTGGCATCGTCGTCTGCCTAGTACAGCTCCTCCGGATGCCCGTGGCTGACCGACCTAGCGCGCAGGCGGCGTAGGCCCACTCTCGGCGATTCGACTTCGATGGCTGCGACCGATTCGCAGCGCGATGCCGGCTCAGCAGGCTACGCCTGGGCCGTGGAATCCCGCCACGTCCGCCTGTCACAACCCAGAGGGTCATGTCCGAGCAGCAGGCTCGGGGTCGGCTTGCCTGTCGAGGGCGTTCGCGGTCAAGTACGCAGCCACGCTGGCGAGGACGACGGCCGGGATGGCCCGTGCCCCGGCGGTCCCCACCAGCAGGGCTGAAAACAGGATCGGGCTCAGGACCAGGCGCGTCTGGGCCGCCATGCCGGCGGCGGTACCGATCGCGACCGCGGCCGTGGCGCTCAGCGCGAACAGCTGGACCGCGAACGCGGCCAGGCCGACGCCGAGGAAGACGGCGGGAAAGATCGGACCTCCGCGAAAGCCCGACGCCAGGCTGAGCACGTAGGCCAATGCCTTGGCCACGAGCAGGACCACCAGGACGGTCAGCGACGTCTCCGCCACCAGCGTTGGGATCGAGGCCTGGCCAGAGAACAGGACGTCCTTCGAGCTCCCGCCGAGCTGCGCCGCGAGCATGGCGAGGAGGCCGACGCCCAGCCCGCCGGCAAGCAGGAACGCCGTGGTCCCGGACCGGCTCGCGCCGAAGCGGCCTCCCGTCAGTCCCAGGCCCCGGGCGCCTCGGTTTACCAGCGAAATGACCACGGCCGCCGCGGCTCCCACGGCGATGGCGATGGCCAGGTCGGCGAGGCTCGTCCCCGGGTAGACCTCGAGGTTGGGCACGGTCAGGCCCGGTGCGGGCAGCTCGGTGAGCGGGCCGAGCCCGGTGAAGATGAGGTAGCCCACCGCGGCGGCGACGAAGCCGGGAACCAGGGTCGGGATGAGCCTCGCGCCGAGCCCGGCACCGCCCTCGGTCAGCAGGACGCCCGCGATGATCGGACCGCCGAACAGGGCGGAAATGGCGGAGAACGACCCGGCGGTCGCCAAGACCGCTCCCCCCCGAGGGTCGGGGCGGGCCAGGTTGGTCATGGCCACCCCGACGGCGGAACCGAGGGCGATGACCGGCGCTTCCGGGCCGAGCACGAGCCCGAATCCCAGCGTGCCAAGAGCGGCCAGCGCGATGCCCGGCGCGTACCGCACCGGCGTCGCGCCGTGCTGGATGCCGGCGAGGGGCGATGGCCCGCCATCCCCCGGCAGGGCAAGGCGCGCGACCGCCACGACCAGGGCCCCGACCACCGGCAGGCCGATGACGAGGTACCACGGCGGTTGCTCCACACCCAGGCTGTGCGGCAGCTCGGTCCACAACGCTTCCTGGAGGAGGTGGACCAGGCCGAAGAACGCAAAGGCGATAAGCGCGGCGGGAATACCGATGATCGCGCCCAGGAGCACCAGTCGGAGCAGGCCGGCAGCCGGGCGATCCGGCTCGGCCTGACGATTCGGTTCAGCCGGGCGATCCGGCTCCGCGGTCATGACCGGCCCAGTATGCCGAGGGTCAGGACCCGGCCATGCCTCCGCCGCGCAGGTTCAACGCCGTCCCCCAGCGGAGCGCCCGCACGGCGAGCAGGACGCCGAAGGCGGCCACGATCAGGATGGCCGCGGCCGCGATGGACGCCTCCAGGTCGCCGGACTGGAACTCGGAGTAGACGACCAGGGGCAGGGTCTGGGTCACCCCGGGCAGGTTGCCGGCGAACATGATCGTGGCCCCGAACTCGCCAAGTGCCCTGGACCAGCACAGGACCATGCCGGCCGCCAGCGCGGGTCCCGCCAGCGGCAGGGTGATGCGACGCACGACCGAGGTCTCCTCCGCCCCCAGGTCGCGGGCCGCGTCCTCCAGCTGAGGGTCGACTCCGGCAATCCCCGCCCGCGCGGTGCGTACGAAGAACGGGGCGGCCACGAAGGTCTGGGCCAGGACGACGGCGAGGGTCGTGAACGGGACCTGGATACCGGCCACCTCCAGGGCGCCGCCCAGCAGGCCGCTTCGCCCGAACACGAGCAGCAGCGCGAGCCCGGCCACCGATGGCGGGAGGACGATGGGCAGGTCCACGATCGTCTCGAGGAGGCTCGATCCACGGAAGCGGCGCCGCGCGAGCAGCAGCGCCAGCGGCGTGCCGAGCAGGACGGCCAGCACCAGGCTGACGGTGGTCGTCACGAGGCTCAGGACCAGCGCATCGCGCACGGCCGGCGTGGCGAACGCGTCGAGCAGGGCCCCGCCGGTCACCGCACGGACCACCAGGCCCACCACCGGGATGGCGAAGAAGACCAGGGCAAGGGCGGCAAGCGCCCCCAGGCCGAGTCCGGCCGGCGTCCGGAGCGTCACGGGGCCACGAAGCCGGACTCGGCCAGGATGGCCTGACCGTCCGCGCCAGCCAGCCAATCGAGGAATGCCGCGGCCTCCAGAACGCGGTCGGAGGTCGCGATCACGCAGCCGGCATAGACCGCGTGGGTGTTCGCCTCGTCGGGGATCGCGATGCTTAGGACCTGAGCCGACGCCTGCGCATCGGTCTGGTACACGAAGCCGGCGTCCCCTTCGCCGAGCTCGACCTTGGTCATCACAGCGCGGACGTTGTCCTCCTCGGAGACGACGTTGGCGGCGTAGGCGTCCGCGAAGCGTTCCGGGTAGTCCGGCAGCGCAGCCAGGCTGGCCACGACCTCGTTGACGTAGCGGGTGATCGGAACCTCCTGACCCGCGCCAATGACCTGTACGTCGGTGGTGGCGAGGTCGGCCGGCGTCACGATCTCCGCCGGGTTCATGAGCGGGACGACCAGGGTAATGGCGTTTCCGGCGAACTCGATAGCCGCCTCGGTGAGGCCCGCATCCACGAGCGCGTCGGGATTCGCCGTGTCCGCCGAGAGGAACACGTCGGCCGGGGCGCCCTCCTCGATCTGGGTCCGCAGCGCGGTGGACGAGTCGGTGGCGACGACGAGGTCGATGCCGGGAACCACACCTTCGTACTCCTCCTCGATGATCGCCAACGCGTCAGACAGTGAGGCGGCTCCGAACACCGACAGCTCCACGGGTTCGACCGCGCCGTCGGAGGAGGGTGGACTGACCGATGCCGAAGGCTGGCAGGCGACGAGCAGCACCGCCGCTGCGGTGGCAAGCCGCGACCGGGGGCTCATCGGTCGGCGGGGATCTCCACGATGACGTTGGTGGCCTTGACCACGCCGATGGCCTCGTCGCCGACGGCAAGGCCCATGTCGTCGACGGCCTCCGCGGTCATCAGGCTGACGAGCCGATGCGGCCCGGCCTGGATCTCGACCACGGCCGCAACGTCGTCGCGTTGGATCCGGGTCACGACTCCCGCGAACCGGTTGCGGGCGGACTGGGCGACGATCGGGCGGTCCGGGGCGGTCCGCCGCCGCTCGGCGAGGAGGCGGGTTACCTCGGCCAGTGGGACGCTGCGCTGCCCGCCCGCCGTGCGGACCGTCCTCAGCTGGCTTTCGCGCTCCCAGCGGCGGAGCGTGTCCACCGATACACCCAGCATCTCTGCGGCTTCACCAATGCGTACGTCCATACCAAGGAATCTACGCCCTCAGACCTTCCGCTGTCTAGGTATGGAGGATTCGACCTTTGTCATTTCGGCTTCGCCAGGCAGTTCGCTGTGGTCGCTCGGGTGCGAGGGCCGTGAGAAACTTCGCATCTTGTCGAACTACGTCGAGATTCTCGCCGACGGATGGCGCTTTCAGCCGCGGGTGGCAGCCGTCTGCATCTGGCAGGACCACGTCCTGCTCCAGGAGGCGCTCGACGGCGAATTCTGGGTGCTGCCCGGCGGGCGTTTGCTGCCGCTGGAGCTGACCGCGGATGCGCTGGTGCGGACCGTGCGCTCGGAGATCGGCCAGGAGGTGACGGTTCAGCGGCTGCTGTGGGTGATGGAATACGTCACCCCGATGGGCGGTCAGCCGGTCCACGAGCTGGGTTTCTACTACTCGGTTGACCTGCCCGAGAACAGCCCGCTCCTCGACCTGACACGGGACCACGCGGGGGTGGAACGGGGCCATGACCTCGTCCTGCGCTGGGTCCCGGTCGATGCCCTGTCCGACCTGCCGCTCTTCCCGGAGTTCCTGCGGACGGCGGTGCAGCAGATGCCGGACAGCCCCCAGCACATCGTCCAGGTGACATCCGCCGGGAGCTGATTCGACGCGAGTCAGTACACGGCCCTGGCCACGCTCCTGGCCACGGCGCGGGAGGTCGTTGACTCTACGAACAGCCGTTCCTATTGTTAGAAACCGTGCATGACGTTGACCGGGTCAGCCTGCTGAGCGAGCCAATCCGACGGCAGCTGTATGAGTTCGCCGCCGTTGCGGGTGACGCGGTCGATCGCGACCAAGCTGCCGCTGCCCTGGGCATCGGTCGTCCTCTTGCGGCGTTTCATCTCGATCGGCTGGTGGAAGGTGGACTGCTCGAGGTCGAGTACCGCCGGCGCTCGGGACGGAGCGGGCCGGGGGCCGGGCGACCAGCCAAGTTCTATCGGCGGCCGGCCGGCTCGCAGATCGATATCTCCCTGCCGGCGCGACGCTACGCGCTCGCGGCGGAGATCCTTGCCGAGGGGCTGGACCGCGCCGCCGAGCCGAAAACCGTGGCCAGCGTCCAGGAAGCGGCCCGCACGGCCGGCCACCGTTTAGCCGAGGGGGCCCCGACAGCCGGGACCGACCGCGACCGCCTGCTCGAGGTCCTGACCGCCAACGGCTTCGAGCCGTTCGAGGAGGACGGGGTCATCCGGCTCCGGAACTGCCCATTCGATGCCCTCGTCTCCGAACACCGGGACCTGACCTGCGGGCTGAACCTCGCCCTGCTCGAGTCGGTGGCCTCCACCCTGACCGGCGCGCACCTCGTCGCCCGACGGCAGGAGCGCCCAGAGCTGTGCTGCGTGGAGCTCGCACCCGCGCCCTAGCGCCCCGCCTAGCGCGTCCTCAGGCGGGGGAACGAGGCTCGAAGCCCAGGGGCCGTCACCTGGTACAGGAGATCCGGGCGGGGGAAGCCACGCAGCCGGTGCCGACCCAGGGCCCGGTAGCCAACTCCCTCTGGCAGGCCATCGACCATGGCCTCCCTGGCGGCGCGCGAGAGGACGATCTGGCCGCCGTGGCCCGCCTGGCAGAGCCGGGCGACCGCGTGGACGGACAGACCGATGTAGTGGCCGTCGGCCAGGGTCGGGTGGCCACGGTGGATGCCGATCCGGACCTTCACCGGGCGTTTGCTTGGCCAGTCCTTTTCCGCCATCCGGCCCTGGATCATCACCGCCGCACCGCAGGCGGCGGCAGCCGAGGCGAACACTCCGAGAAACTCATCGGCGTGGGTCTCCACCTCGTGGCCGCCGGCCCTGCGGACCTTCTCGCGGATGAGGCGGCGAACGTCAGACAACATCGGCCCGTAGGCGTCGCCCAGCTCGGCGAGGAGTGCGGTCGAGCCCTCGACATCGGTCATCAGGAACGTGACCGTCCCCCTCGGGAGGTGAGCGTTACGCCGGGCCTGGGCCTCGTTGCGCCCGCGGGTCCGTTCCTTGCGGAGCTGTGACTGGATGAAGCCGACCGGGACCACGCCGTACTTGCGGGCTGCCTTGAGCAGGCGAGTCCGGGCCTCGTCCCGCGCCGCCTCCGACTCGAACTGGACCTGGTTGAAGCGGGACAACGCGGAGCGGACGTGTGCCTCGTCGAAGATCGGCAGGCGGCGCTGTCCGCGGGAGTCGATGTACGCGAAAGCGCTCTTCGGCATCTTCGCGCGCTGGGCGTCCGTGAGCGTGGCCATGGTCGATCAGTCGGTGGTCATCGCCGCGAGGCTGTCGAGATCGGGAACCTCCAGGTTGGGCGTGGCGTCGGCCGGCGGAGTGGCGCCGAAGCCGGGGCGATCGTGGCGGCGGTTGACCCAGACCGTCGCCAGGCCCAGTGCGTGAGCCGGGACGTGGTCGTGGTACAGGCTCTGCGCGACGTGGAGGACACGCTCGGGTGGGACGTCGATCGCCTTCAGCGCGATGAGGAACGGCGCGTGGCTCGGCTTGTAGTCCTGTGCCTGCTCGGCGGTGACCACCCACTCAAATGGAACGCCCAGCTGCGCGGCCGAGGCGGCGAACAGGTCGTCGTCGCAGTTCGTGATCACGCCCAGCCGGTAGCGACTCGCGAGCTGCCGCAGGGCGGGGGCGGAGTCCGGGAACGCGGGCCAGTCTGGGACCGATTCACTGAATGCCGCCAATTCTTCCGCGGTCACCTCAACCCCGAGCTCATCTGCCAGTCCGCCCAGTGCGCCGGCGAGGACGGCGCGGTACGTCTGCCACGGGCCGCTCTCGAGCACGGCCTCGTGACGCGCGAACCGCTCCAGGATCTCGTCGTCGCTGAGGGACACGTCGTGCGCGTCGAGGATCGGCCCCGCCGCGCCGACGATGCCGGCTTCCCAGTCGATGAGGGTCCCGTAACAGTCGAATGTCAGGACCTCGAACTGGCCGAGGTCGAACACTAGAGGCGGACGCGGGCCGGCTGGTTCATGTCGAACATGTGGACCGTGTCCACGAAGCGGATCTTGCCCTCGGCCCGACTCATGACCAGGGAGTGGGTCCGCGCGCCGCCGCCGAAGAACCGGACACCGCGCAGCAGCTC
>DATFEC010000128.1:0-6680 GCA_035251655.1 Candidatus Limnocylindria bacterium
TCCCATTCGCCGATCCGCACGGGCCGGAGCATACAATCCGGCCGTGGCCGTCGGCACTACGTACGAGACGATCATCGGGATCGAGGTTCACGCTCAGCTGCGCACGGCCTCGAAGATGTTCTGCCACTGCCGTACGTCGCCCCTCCCCGGCGAGGCGGACGAGCCAAACACCCGGGTCTGCCCCATCTGCATGGGCATGCCCGGCACGCTGCCGGTCATCAACCGCCGCGCGGTCGAGCTCGTGATGCTCACCGGGCTGGCCCTGGAGGCGGAGGTACAGACCGATGCCGTCCGCTTCGAGCGGAAGAACTACTTCTACCCCGACCTGCCGAAGGGCTATCAGATCAGCCAGTACGCCTTGCCGCTGACGGCCAACGGCCGGCTCGCAGTGCCGGTTGCGGCGGAGGAGCGCGAGATCACGGTCCAGATCACCCGCGCCCATCTCGAGGAGGACACGGCCCGGCTGCTCCACGGCGGACGGGACCACTCGCTGGTGGACTTCAACCGGGCCGGCGTGCCGTTGATGGAGGTCGTGACCGAGCCGGACCTCCGCTCGCCGGCCCAGGCGCGGGCCTACGGGGAGGCCCTCCGCGACCTGCTGCGCTTTATCGGGGCCTCGGACGCGGACATGGAGGCGGGGTCGATGCGGATCGAGGGCAACGTCTCGCTCCGCGAAATGGGGAGCGAGCTGTTCGGGACCAAGGTCGAGGTCAAGAACCTGAACTCGTTCCGATCGCTGGAGCGGGCGATGGAGTACGAGGTCGAGCGGATGACCGAGTCGCTCGCTGCCGGGGTGCCGCTGACCCAGGAAACGCGGGGCTGGGACGAGAGTGGCGGCCGCACGGTGTCCCAGCGCTCGAAGGAGGAGGCGAACGACTACCGATACTTCCCCGAGCCGGACCTCCCGCCGCTGCGCCCCTCGCCGGAATGGGTGGCGGAGCTGCGCGCCTCGCTGCCGGAGCTGCCCGCTGCGCGGAGAGCGCGGTACGTCTCCGCACTGGGGCTCACGCCCTATGACGCGGGGGTCCTCAGCGCGGAGGTGAGCCTGGGGGACTACTTCGACGCGGTGGTCGCGAACGGCGTTCCGGCCAAGGCAGCCGCGAACTGGGTGAGCGGCGAGTTCAGCCGGCTCCTGAACCAGCACGCTGCCGAGGGCCTGCGCGCACGGGACGTGGCGCTCCCGCCGGAGGGCCTGGCCGAGCTCATCGAGGAGGTCGAAGCGGGACGCGTTTCGGCGGCCACCGCGAAGCAGGTCCTCGCCCGTTGCTTCGAGAGCGGGGAGATGCCCCGGGTGGTGATCGTGGCCGAGGGGCTGGCCCAGGTCAGCGACGGCGTGGTCATCGGCGAGGCGGTGGACGCCGTGCTCGTTGCCGAGGCTTCCGCGGTCGGGGAATATCGGTCCGGCAAGAAGCAGGTCTACGGCTTCCTGGTCGGGAAGGTCATGGCGCGCCTGGACGGCAAGGCCGATGCAAGGCAGGTCAACGAGGAGCTCCGACGGCGGCTGGACGAGGCGTGAGTGGCTGACCCGGCGGAGTTGCTTGCGTTTGCCCTCCACCTGGCCGACGAGGCAGACGCGATCTCCCTGCCGGCATTTCTCGACGGCATCGAGGCCCACGCCAAGGCGGACGGGACGCCGGTGACGGCCGCCGACACCGCCGTCGAGCGGGCGATCCGGGAGCGGATCGCGTCCGCCTTTCCGGACCACGGAATCCTCGGCGAGGAGATGGGTGCGGAACCGGGGCGTGGCGGGGCGAGGTGGATCGTCGATCCGATCGATGGGACCGTGAACTTCGCGCGGCGCATCGCGGTCTGGGCCACGCTCATCGCGGTCGAGCAGGACGGTGACCTGGTGGCCGCCGTCGTCTCCTCGCCGGCGTTGTCCCAGCGCTGGTCCGCGGCGCGCGGCGGAGGCGCAACCACGGTCCATCACGGCCGGCACCGACCAATCCGGGTCTCCGACGTCCGCCAACTGGCGGATGCGCAGGTCGTCCATGCCGGGGTGGGAGCCATGGAACGGGAGGGGCTTGGGCCCGGCCTGTGGCAGGTGTTGCACCAATCGAAGCGGGACCGCGGCTTCGGCGACGCCCTGGGCTACATGCTCGTCGCTCAGGGATCCGCCGACGTCATGGTCGAGACGAATGTCAAGCCCTGGGATCTGGCGGCGCCGGCCATGATCATCACCGAGGCCGGCGGCCGCTTCACGGACGTCGCCGGCACGCCGGGGTACGCCGGCCCCACGGCGCTGGCCACCAACGGCCATCTCCACGAGGAGCTCGTTCAGGTCCTCGGCGAGGTCTAGGCTCCCTAGGCCATCCCTCGCAGGGTAAGCCAGGTATCGGGTGTCGGGTCGCGACCGAGGAAGGCGCGCACGAGCTCGGCGGCAGGCCTCGTGCCGTTCGGCTCGAGGATCTCGCGGCGGTAGTCGGCGCCAACGGCCGGCGACGTGACGCCCTCCGCCGTGAACCGCCCGAACAGGTCGTCCCCGATGACTTCCGACCACAGGTAGCCGTAGTACCCGGCGTCGTAGCCGCCCATCGGATGGCCGAAGCCGGATAGCAGGAACGTGCCCTCCGGATACGGCAGGCCGACATTGACGTGAGCCGCCCGCAGCACCTCGTCCAGGTCTGGCGCAGCCTGTCCGTTGTGGAGGCCCAGATCGAGTTGGCCGTAGAACACCTGGATGAGCGTCTTCAGACCGATGTTCACGTAGCGCGACGCATTCAGCTGTCGCACCAGCTCGGCGGGGATGGGCTCCCCGGTCCGGTAGTGCCGGGCGAACCTGGCCAGCACGCTCGGGTCCCACCCCCAGTGCTCCATGATCTGGGACGGAGCCTCGACGAAGTCGATCTCGGTCTCGCTGCCGCTCGTCCGGGCGTACTCGGCACGGGTGAGGGACATGTGGAGGATGTGGCCGAACTCGTGGAAGAGGGTCTCCAGCTCGTTGTGTTGGAGGAGTGACGGCCGGTCCCCGGCGGGCGGGGTGAAGTTGGCGAGGATCGCGCTCACCGGCTGCTCGTAGCCTCCGTCCGCCCGCCGGTGGCCGACGACCAGCGGGAACGCCGCCGCGTGCCCGAACTTGCCCTCGCGCGGGAACCAGTCCGCGTAGAACGTCGCAATCGGCTCCCCGGAGGCGCGGTCGCGGATCTCGTACAGCTCGACCGACGGGTGCCACCCGAGGGCCTCCGGCACGCGCCGGAAGTCGAGGCCGAGCACCTCGCCGGTCAGCGCGAACATGCCCTCCAGGCAGGCCTCCATCGGCAGGTACTCGGCGACGAGGTTCGCGTCGACCCCGAAGTCCGACCGGCGCATCTGCTCGTCGTAGTAGGACCAGTCCCACGCCTGGAGCGCGCCTTCGTATCCGTCAGCGTGGAAACGCTCGGTGAGGACGCCGAGCTCCCGATCGCGGACGGGGGTGAGGCGCGGCACGAGGGAGTCGTAGAACGCGGCCACGGCCTCGGGGGTCTCGGCCATCTTCACCTCGATCGCGAAATGCGCCCAGGTCGAGTGGCCGAGCAGCTCCGCGGCACGCTGCCGCAGGCGGAGCGCTTCCTCCATCAGCGGGCGGTTGGCGTCCACCGAACGCCGCCAGTGCTTGCGGAACAGCGCCTCCCGGGCCGCGCGGTTGGGCGACTGCGCGATGAACGGGTAAACCTCCGGGTAGTCGAGGCTGACCCGCAGCGTTCCGTCGCGGCTCCCAGGGGACAGCCGCTCCACGAACTCGTCCGGCATCCCGGCCAGCTCGTCCCGGGTCAGCTCGATCGCGTCCTCGTACTCATTGATGTTCCGGTTGAAAGCGATCTCGAGCTCGACCAGGCGAGCGCGGAGCTGCTCCAGCTCGGCGCGGGCCACGGGCTCGAGTCCGTGGCCGGCCCGCCGGAAGTCGCGCATCCACAGGAACAGCACCCTTGCCTGCTCCACGGAGAGCGCCTCGGCCTCAGGCGCCTCGGCCACTGCCCGGACCGCGCGGTAGAGGTCCTCGCGGAACGGGAGCGCCGCCCGCCACTTCGTGATCCGCTCCTCGGCCTCCGAGCCGGCGTCGCGGACGGCGGCGTCCGGATGCGCCTGCCCCAGGACGGCGCCGCGACCGTAGGCGGCCGTCAGGCGGGCATTGGCCAGCTCCAGGGGTGCGACGCGAGCCGCGAAAGAAACCTCGTCCGCGCCCACCGCCTCGGCGACGAGCGCGTCGGCATCAGCCAGCCCGACATCGGTTTCGCGCCGGACGGACTCAACGCTGGCGGCGGTGTAGTCGTAGCCCACGGCCGGATGGTACCCGCCGCCGCGACCGGTGAGGGGAGACGACCAGCTCGGGAATCCGCGACCGACCGCTAGCTCGGGAGCAAGTCCTTCATCTGCCTGGCGATGAAGCCCGCCGCTCGCCGCGGGCTCAGGCGGTACAGGCGATCCATCAGCTTCGCATCGCTGCCGACCATCACCCGGTAGGCGTTCCGCTCCATGCCGTCGAGGATCATCCGCGCCGCGTTGTCGGCCGCGAGCACCCGGCTGGCCATCTTCTCCGCGTCCGCGCCGGACACCGGGATGTCGACGCCGGAGTTGGCCGTGATGTTCGTCGCCACCGCGCCCGGGAAGGCGATGGTCACGTGCACTTTCGTGCCGGCACATTCGGAGTGGAGGCCCTCGGTGAACAGCTTCACCGCGGCCTTCGAGGCGCCATACACCGTCTGGCCCGGGACCGGGAGGAAGCCGCCCATGCTCGACACGTTCACGATGTGGCCCTCCGGACGAGCGAGCAGGTGGGGGAGGAAGGTCTTCGTCATGTACAGCGTCCCGAGCCAGTTGACGGCGAAGACGCGCTCGATCGCCGGGTAGTCGAGGTCCTTCAGGCGCACGAAGGGCTGGATGATCCCCGCGCAGTGGACCACGCCGTCCACCACGCCAAAGCGGGCCATCACCGCACCGGGCAGGGCCTCGACCGCGTCCCGGTCGGCCACGTTCAGGACGTGGGTCGAGAGCCGGTCGCCAGCGGCGGCGAGGCTCGCCGTCTCGGCCAGGGTCGTCGGGTTGATGTCGCTCGCGGCGACCCTCGCGCCGCGGCGGAGCGCCTCGAGCGCGACTTCTCGCCCGATGCCGCTCCCGGCGCCGGTGATCACGACGACCCGGTCCGCGATCTTCATGCGCTGAGCATACGGCGACGCCCGCCAGTTGCCCCGAATGAGCCGACGCCGGCCGACTACCATCGGCAAGTGACCCTGCGACCCGAAAACCCGCTCTCCGGCTCGTTCGTCCACCTCCACGTCCACTCGGAGTTCAGCCTGTTGGACGGGATGTCGCGGCTGTCGGAGCTCACCGCCAGGGTCGCGGAGCTGGGGATGCCGGCGGTCGCGCTCACCGACCACGGGGCGCTCTACGGGGCAGTCGCGTTCTACCGGGCCGCGATGAATGCCGGGGTCAAGCCGATCATCGGCGTCGAGACCTACGTCGCGCCGCGGGGACATACCGAGCGCGACCCGCGACTCGACGCCAACCCGAGCCACCTCATCCTGCTGGCCCGGAACGCGACCGGCTACCGGAACCTCCTTGCTTTGGTCACCAAGGCGCATCTCGACGGGTACTACTACAAGCCGCGGATCGACAAGGAGCTGCTCGCCGAGCACGCCGAGGGGTTGATCGGCACATCGGCGTGCCTCGGCGGGGAGGTGCTGAAAAAGCTGGCGGAAGGGGACGAGCGCGGAGCTCGCCAGGCGGCGGACGACTATCGGTCCATCCTGGGCGCGGGCAACTTCTTCGTCGAAGTCCAGGACCATGGCCTGGCCGAGCAGCGGATGCTCCACCCCAAGCTCGTGGACCTGGCGCGGGACCTCGACCTGCCGCTGCTCGCGACCAACGACACCCACTACACCCGGCCCGAGCAGGCCGAGGCGCACGACCTCCTGCTCTGCATCCAGACCGGGTCCAACCTCGAGACGCCGAACCGGCTGCGGTTCGACACCACCGAGTTCGCGATCAAGCCCGCCGACGAGATGCGGCGCCTGTTCAACGGGGAGCTGCCCGAAGCCTTCGACAACACCCTGCGGGTCGCGGAGATGGTGGACGTCACGCTCGAGTTCGACCGCCTGCGCCTGCCGGATTTCCCGGTGCCGGAGGGCGAGACGGCGGCGACCTGGCTGCGCCGCGAGTGCGAACGCGGCCTTGCTGATCGGTATGGCGAAGTCACCCCGGCCATCCGCGAACGGCTCGAGTACGAGCTGGGGATCATCGATCGGATGGGGTATTCGGCCTACTTCCTGATCGTGGCCGACTTCACCCGCTTCGCCCGGGAGCAGGGGATCATGACCACCTGCCGCGGATCGGCGCCGGGGAGCATCGTGACCTACTCCCTGGGAATCACGCCGGTGGACCCGCTGGCCTACGGCCTCCCGTTCGAGCGCTTCCTGAACCCGGATCGGGTGACCCTGCCGGACATCGATATCGACTTCCAGGACAGCCGGCGGGGCGAGGTCATCGACTACGTGACCCGCAAGTACGGTGCCGATCGGGTGGCCCAGATCATCACCTTCGGGACGCTGGGGGCCAAGGCCGCCATCCGCGACACCGGCCGGGCCATGGGCCTCACCTACGCCGAGGCGGACCGGGTTGCGAAGGCGGTGCCCAACGAGCTCAACATCAGCCTCGAGCGCGCGATCGAGACCTCACCCCAGCTCCGCGAGCAGATGGCCGCCGAC
>DATFEC010000148.1:0-2493 GCA_035251655.1 Candidatus Limnocylindria bacterium
ACCCGTCTCCGACACGACGCCGCGGACCAGCTCGTGGACGGCGTTGATGCGGCGGATCGCCCGCTCGGCCGCCTCGCGGTCCCCGAACACGATCGCCCAGCTGGCCCCGAGAGTCCGGCGCAGGCGGGCAAACGGATCGGCGCGGAAGTCCGAGTGGGCGTCCACACCGGCCGCCACGGCGGGGTGGGCGATCTGCATCAACAAGGCGCAGGTGCCGCCGGCCAGCACAACGGCCTCGCGGTCGACCCGCCACGAGATCGAGCCGGGCTCGAAGAGCCCGGCCTCCGGGATGCGGCGGGCTGCGTCCGCCGCCATCGGTCTGGATCGGTCAGTCGCCGAGGACGGTGATGCGGTCGCCGACACGGATGTGGCCCCCGGTCAGGACGTCGGCCCGGAGGCCGCCCCGGCCGGAGAGGCCGTCACGGACGCCGGGATGGGTGAGGGACTCGAGATGGTTGCACGGGTTACATTCCTTGACCCCGTAGCACACCGCATCGCCGACCTGGAAGCGACGACCGACGAGGCCCGGCACGTCCACGCCGCGGACGAGGACGTTGCGGCGAGTCTGGTGCGGCTCGAGCGGGATGCCCGTCTCCGCGACCATCGCCTCCACGCCTTCGGCCCCGATGAACGTGACATGGGTCCCGGGGATGCCGAGGCCGGCCATCCGATCCCCCACCAGGCCGTGCCCGGCCACGAGCTCGGCGTCGGCAACGACCTGCATCGCCTCGCCCCGGTCGCCGTGGAGGTGGATGCCCTCGACCACGCCAGTGGCTGCCACCGGCTCGGCGCTCAGGCCACCCACGGCAGGGTCACGGGAACGAGGACGTTGAGCAGCAGGCCGAGGATGAGGAGCGCGCCCGCCCGACGAGTATGGAGGAACGCGCCGCCGACGAACCACAGCGGCCAAGTCACGGCGGCGCCCTCGGGCGGCGACTGTGGTTTCGGCTGCGAGTACTGGCGGAGGACGGCGACCAGCCGCGGGATGGCGAGGACGACGAGGGCGACCCACGGGCCGATCCAGCCCACGAGCGCCGATCCAATGACGATCGGGTAGAAGGCGATCATCAGCGCCGACGCGACCATCCGCGCCTGCCGCTCCCCGAGGATCACCGGGAGGGTCCGAATCCCCCGTTCCGCATCAGGGACGATCTTGTCGATGTGCTTCCCGAACAGGACGGTCGTGACGAGGATGGCGTACGGCAGCGACGCGACCCACACCCAGCCCGGGATCGTGCCGGTGGCCACGAAGTACGTCCCGCCGATCATCAGCGGTCCCCAGGTCAGGAACACGCCCGGCTCGCCGAGGCCGCGCTTCTTGAGGCTGATCGGCGGCGCGACGTAGAACACGCTGATGAACAGGCCGGCGAGGGCAAAGGCGGCGACCAGCGGGCCGCGGGCCCAGACGAGGATGACGAGGATCACGAAATCGACGAGGTTGGCGACGAGGATCGCGTTCCGCAGCTGCGGACGGGTCAGCCAGCCGGAGAGCACCGGGTGGGGGGCGTAGAGGGCCCGGACGTACGCGTCGGTGTCGATGCCCTCGGACTGGTCGAAGTAGTCGTTGATCATGTTGTTCGCCGCATGGGCGACTACCAGGCCGACGATCGCAAGCGCCAGATAGCCGTAGTGGACCGCCGCCGGATCAGTCCCGATTGCCAGCAGGCCACCGATCAGGCCCGAGGTTGCGGTCATGCTGAACACGCCGGCTCGGGTCACCACCAGCCACTTCGTGATGCCATCCATCTCCACGCCTGGCGGCGGGTTGAAGTTCGTCCAGGCGTACCGCCAATTGGCCACGCGTTGCCCGAAGGTCACGGCTCGATTCTAGTCGGCAGCCGCGAAGACGTGGACCGGGCCCTGCACTGGAAGTACCAGGCCGACCGGCCGGGCGCCGTGTTGCGGAGCAGGCGCTTGCCCCAGGACGAATGTGCGCCGATGGCGTCCGCCAGCGTGGCGGGACGAGCCTCGACCTCGAGGCCCACGGCCGCATAGGCCACGACGACGGCAGCCGGGTCAAGATGCGCTGCCGCGTCCCGCTCGCCGTCGGCGACGAGCAGCTCGAGCCGCCCGGCCGGGGCGAGGAGTCGAGCCAACCGGGCAGTCGCCATGGCATCGCGACCGATGGCGGCGTCGCGCAGCGTGCCCCACGGGAAGTGCACCGTGAGCTGGTCGACGAGACCGTCGAGCTCGGGCGGTAGCGCCTCGAGCGAGGCGACGACGAAGCGCGCATTCGGCAGCCCGCGGCGGGCCGGAGACCGGCCCGCCCGACGGGAGGCGTCGATCATGGGGTCGGCGACCGCGTCGACGCCCAGGACGAGCCGATCGGGAATCGCGGCGGCCTGGGCCAGTACGAACCGACCGTCACCGGTGCCAAGGTCCACCGTCGTCGCGGCGTGCGCCGCGGCGATATCGGTCAGTTAACCGACGTCCACCTCGGTCAGACGCCGTCCCGTCAGGAGTCGCATGAGCCGATGATAGCGAACGGCCGAT
>DATFEC010000165.1:0-2041 GCA_035251655.1 Candidatus Limnocylindria bacterium
TCCCGTCACCGTCTGCGTCGGCGAAGGCGCGCGGGTAGACCTCGTAGATGACGCACCCGTCCCACCAGGGACGGGTCATCCCTCGCGCATCTGGGCGGGCACGCCCCAGGCCACGCCGGCGAGCGCGGTGACCACGATCAATGCGCCGGCTACCCCGAACATCAACGACGCGGCCCCGACGTCGACGAGGACGCCCGAGGCGGCCATCGAGATGGGGGACAGAGCCACTCCGCCGATCATCACCAGGCTCATCACCCGGCCGATCATGTCCGCCGGAGTGCGCGCCTGGAGCCAGGCCACGATCCGCACGTTCAGGAATCCGACGGCAAGGCCGATGGCGAGGGCGAGGACCATCACTACGATCTCCGACGTGGCAAGCGCGATCAGCCCCACGGCCACGCCCATCACGACGGACCCGGCGATGGTAAGCCAGCCGAGTTGGGCGACCCGCCCCAGGCTGCCGGCGACGATCGCTCCCAGCAGCGCCCCTCCGCCGAAGGCCGCCAGGATGAACCCATACGCCTGCGCGCCACCTTCGAAGCGGTTGTTGGCCAGCCAGGCCATCCCGACCGTGATCGGTCCGTTGAGGGCGAAGTTCAGGACGGCCGACAGGAGGATGAGCGAGCGGATCGCCGGGTCCCGCCACACGAACGACAATCCAATCGCGATCGTCCGCAGGACGCCGGGCTGGTGCTCGCCGATGAGCGTTCTCCGCCTGCCGCCGGTAATGAATGCGAGCGCGAGTGCCGCCACCGCGAACGACACCGCGTCGATCCCGAAAGCCCACGCGGTTCCCACTGCCGCGACCAGGATCCCGGCCAATGCCGGACCAAGGAGGCCGGTCAGCTGCTGGCTGCCCTGCATCAGGCCGTTGGCGCCGGGAAGCTCATCCTCCGACACGAGCATCGGGAGCATCGCGCCCTGCGCAGGCCAGAAGAAGGCGTCGACGACGCCGAAGACGAAGGCCAGGATGAAGAGCATCCACAGCTCTGTCTGGCCGGTGAACACCAGGGCCGCGAGGGTGGCGACCACCACCGCCCGCAGGGCGTTGGACACGAGCATGATGGTCCGTGGCGAGAAGCGGTCGGCGGCCACCCCGCCGAACAGGACCAGGACGGCACGCGGAAGTCCGGCCACCAGCAGCACGCTGCCGAGGGCGAGGCCGGACCCGGTGAGCTCCAGGGTCAGCCACGCCAGGGCAACGAAGTGGAACTGGTCACCGAGGAGCGAGATGGTTTCCCCGGTGAACAGCAGCCGGAAGTCGCGGCCGACAAGCGGACGGAGGATGCGACCCAGCCCCGCGGGAGCGGCCTCGACGGACGCGGCGGCCTCGACGGGCGCGGCGGCCTCGACGGGCGCGGCGGCCTCGTCCATCACTCGAGGCTGATCAGGACGGCATCGCCATCCGGATCTTCGACATCGATGATCGGACCGATGGTGCCGCCCTCCAGGGCGGCACGGACGCGGGCGGCCTGCTGTCCGGCCAGCCCGGGCACCATGTTCAGGGCAGTTTCCGCCACCGACAGCGGGACGCGGAGGTTGACGACCGTCCTCCCGCGCTCCTCGACGCGAATCCGGAGCTGCCGCGGGCCGGCTTCCAGGACACGCCCGGACGCCGGGACGACGGCAGAAGAGGGAGGAGGGGCTGACCGCTCGGTCAGAGCGGCCACCAGTGGCGCCGCCTCTTCGGGGGTCAGCCGACCCTCGGCGACGAGACGAAGGAGGACTTCGAGCTCGTCGCTCATCATTCGCCTCCGAGGCGACGCATCGCCTCATCGACGTCTATCTCACCGCGCTCGAGCGCGGCCAGGACTTCGGTCTGGGATCTCGCTGCCCCTGCGTCGGGGCTCGGTGCCGTTGGCTGAGCCGCTGAGGCCGAGTCGCTCACGACCGCTCTGGCCGATGCCACCGTGGCTTGGCGCGAGTGCGTGATGGAGAGGTCGCCGGACATCGAGCTGAACGCGAGCGAGGCGGCTCCGTCCCCGACGATCAGGCGCCGGCGGTCGGCGCTGCCCTCGACCCGGTGGGGGAGGGAGGAATG
>DATFEC010000124.1:0-7178 GCA_035251655.1 Candidatus Limnocylindria bacterium
GCCCGTCATGCCCGGTGTCCCGTACCGCCAAGGAGAGCATCCGCCTCACATGACCGACCAGCCAACCGTCGCCGAGGCCCCGAACATCTGGGCGGTCGCCCAGCAGCAGTTCGACGAGGCTGCCGAGAAGCTTGACCTCGACGCGGGACTGCGCCGCGTCCTCCGCGTCCCCAAGCGCGAGCTGACGGTCAACTTCCCGGTGACGATGGACGACGGGCACGTCGAGGTCTTCACCGGATACCGGGTCCAGCACAACCTCTCGCGTGGCCCGGCCAAGGGCGGGATCCGCTACCACCAGGACGTGACCCTCGACGAGGTCCGGGCGCTGGCGATGTGGATGACCTGGAAGTGCTCGGTCGTGAACATCCCGTACGGCGGGGGCAAGGGCGGGGTCATCGTCGACCCCAAGCGCCTGTCCATGCGCGAGCTGGAGGGCCTCACCCGGCGGTTCGCAACGGAGATCAGCCCGCTCATTGGCCCCGACCGCGATATTCCCGCGCCGGACGTGAACACGAACGCCCAGACCATGGCCTGGATCATGGACACGTACTCCATGCACAGCGGCTACACCATTCATGGGGTGGTGACCGGCAAGCCGATCGCGGTCGGCGGCTCGCTGGGCCGGAACGAGGCCACCGCGCGGGGCACGGTATTCACCCTGCTCCAGGCGTCGAAGGTGCTCAACCTGCCGCTCGAAGGCGCGAAGGTCGTCATCCAGGGCTTCGGCAATGCCGGGTCGATCGCCTGCCAGCTGGTGTGCGCGGAGGGCGCAACGGTGGTCGCGGTCAGTGACTCCTCGGGCGGCATCTACAACCCCCAGGGCCTCGACCCGTCCACTCTGACGTCGTGGAAGGCGGAGCACGGCACGGTCGTCGGGTTCCCGGGCGCGGATGACGTGAGCAACGAGGAGCTCCTGACCCTGCCCTGCGACATCTTGATCCCCGCCGCTCTCGAGAACCAGATCAACGCCCGAGTCGCGGAGAAGGTCCAGGCCAAGGTCGTGGCCGAAGCGGCCAACGGTCCAACGACGCCCGACGCGGATGACGTCCTGTACGACCGCGGCATCTTCCTGATCCCCGACATCCTGTGCAACGCGGGCGGGGTGACGGTGAGCTACTTCGAGTGGGTCCAGGACATGCAGTCGTTCTTCTGGACCGAGTCGCGGATCAACGAGAGCCTCAAGGAGATCATGGATCGGGCCTTCGAGGCGGTCTACCAGATGAGCGAGCTGCACGAGGTCCACATGCGGACCGCGGCCTACATGCTCGCCGTGTCGCGGGTCGCGGAGGCCACCACGTTGCGGGGCCTCTACCCGTAGGACCCATGCTCGACCACGAGGAGCGGTTCCTCTTCCGCGAGGAGATCCTGACCCTCGGCAGCGCCCTGGCCGAGCCGGGTCAGCTCGACAACGTCGAGGACCTGCTGGCGGACGTGACCACCAGCCCACGCTTCGACGCGGACGTCTTCACCTTGGAGCGGTCGCTGCAGGTGATGCTCGGCAACCGGGCGGGATCGACGCTCATCGGTCTGCTGACCGTCACGCGGGAGGTGTTCGAGGAGGTCGGGCAGATCGGCCTGGCGCCCGAGATCGGGGAGCGGATCGTCGGCTGGCGAGCCCGGTTCGGGCTGGCCATCGACAACGCCCTGAACTTCCTGAACAACCCCGACGGCATCCAGGGCCATAACTTCGGGACCCAGGTCATCCACAACGACGCTGGCTCGACACTCCAGGGCCGCTTGACCCTGGTCCGCTACAACAACGAGCCGCAGTTCTTCATCGCGGACGTCGACATCCTGCTCCACATCGCCGGCGACCTGATGGAGCAGCTTGGGGAGCACCTCGAGCCGGACATGGTCGATGCCGAGCTCGTGTCGCGCCTGCGCGAGGCCGTCGAGCGGATCGAGCGCCGCGCCGGGACCCCGGTCAGCCCGGCCACCACGGAGGACTGACCGATGTCCACGACCACCGCCGTCATCCTGCCCTTCACCGACAACCCGGAGGCGAACCGGCTTCTCGGGGAGGATCCCCTTGCCCTGCTCATCGGCTACGCCCTCGACCAGCAGGTCACGGTCCAGCACGCGTTCAGCGGTCCATGGGAGCTGCGGCGGCGCATCGGTAACTTCGACCCCGCTCGGATCGCGGCCATGGACTTGGGCGAGCTGGAGGTCGTCTTTCGCCAACGACCCGCCCTGCACCGCTATCCGGCCTCCATGGCCTCCCGGGTGCAGGCGTTGTGCCGGGTCGTCGTCGACGAGTACGGCGGGGAGGTGAGCCGGATCTGGACCGATGCCCGGGACGGAGCCGACCTTGAGAAGCGGCTGCTGGCGCTGCCGTCGATCGGCCAGATGAAGGTCTCCGGGCTGCTCGCCATTCTGTACAAGCGGTTCGGCGTCCGTCTGCCCGGCCTCGAGGAGCGGCTGCCGACGTGGCCGACGCTCGGAGACGTCGACAGCACCGAGGCGCTGGAGGCGTACCAGGCCAAGAAGCGCGCCTACAAGGCGTCGCAGCGCGCTGCGGCCGCGGCGCAGGGAACGGCCGGCCGGGCTCGCTGATCGCCGTTCCGCGGAGATTCAGCCAGGGGATCCGGCAGCGAAAAGGAGGCCGGACGTGGGCACTCGCCGGCCTCCCCAGCCCATCCTACCCACCCGCGGGCAGCGGTCAGTAGTACTTTCAGCCCAAGAGGACGCTGTCGGTGAGCCTCGTCCGACCGATCCACACCGCAGCCATGGCCAGCGCCGGCCCATCGAGCCGGGACAGCTCCGCCAGTGACTCGCCGTCGGCGACGCTGACGTAGTCGACACGGGCCAGCGGCTCGACGCTGATCCGCTCCGTCATCCGCGCCCGCAGGACCTCGGCCGACCGCTCCCCACCGTCGTAGGCCGCCTCCGCGGAGGCGATCCCCGCGTACAGGCAGGTCGCGGCGTGGCGCTCCTCGATCGACAGGCCCATGTTCGCGGCCGAGACCGCGAGGCCGTCCGGGTCCCGCATGACGGGGCACACGACGAGCTCCACGTTCACGAACAGGTCGGCGAGCATGCGGCGGATGACGACGACGCGCTGCCCGTCCTTCTGGCCGAGGTACAGGCGCGCCGGCCCGACCAGGTGGATGAGCTTCATGGTCGTCGTCGCCACCTCGTCGAGATAGCCCGGGCGGGACGCCCCCTCGAGCCGGCCGGTGAGCCCATCGACCGTGATCCGGGTGACGTGTGGCGGGTCCACCGTCCCGTGGCCGGGAAGAAAGACGACGTCCACGCCCTCTCGTTCGAGCAGGGCGAGCAGCCGCTCCTCCTCGGTCGCCGCCCCGGCAGGATCCGCCTGGTTGCTGACCACTACCGCGCCATCGGACTGGCGGGCACGCCGGACGAGGGACAGCTGACCGGAGTGGACGAGGCCGGTGGTCGGCACGAATCCGATGGCGTGCCCCGCCCGGCGCAGTTCGAGGATCGAGTCCCGCAGCTGGTCGACGCCGCGGACGACCTCCACAGTCAGGTGTCCTGCTGCCTGCTGCTGCGACGGGAGGTCCGGGCCCGCGACGTGCGGGAAGGCGTGGTGGGAGCCCCACGACTGGCGCGATACCGATCGGCGATCAGGTCCCACAGGCGCTCGGCGACCTGGCGCTTGGGAAGCATCGGCCAGTCGGTCAGGGTGCCCTCGACCCCAAACACAACGACCTTGTTCTCCTCTGACCCGATGGCGTCGAACGGCCCACCGACCCGGTTCGCCACGATGAGGTCGAGGCCCTTGTCGCGGAGCTTGCCGGTGGCGTTGGCCTCCAGGTCGTCACTCTCGGCGGCGAACCCGATGAGGAACGGCCGAATGGCGTCCGGCATCTCACCCACCTCGGCAATGATGTCCGGGTTCGGGATGAGCTCGAGGCGGAGGCTTTCCGACCCGCGCTTGATCTTCCGTCCACTGGCCTTGGCCGGCGCGTAGTCGGCGACCGCGGCCGCCATGACCAGGATGTCCGCCGACGGTGCGATGCGCAGCACCGCCTCGCGCATGTCCGACGCGGTCGTGGCGTCGACCACGTTCACGCCACGCGGAGCGGTCACGGACATCGCGCCCGCGACAAGGGTCACCGCCGCTCCCCGGTCTCGGGCGGCCTCGGCGAGAGCCACGCCCATCTTCCCGCTGGAACGATTGCCGATGAACCGGACCGGATCGATGGGCTCCCGCGTGCCGCCCGCGCTGATCGCCACCTTCAGTCCGTCCAGGTCCCCGGCCCGGGCGAAGAGCCGCTCGACCGCAGCGGCCACCGTCTCCGGCTCGGCCAGACGTCCGATCCCGGTCAGGCCGGAGGCCAGCGCCCCGACCTCCGGGTCCACGATGAGGTAGCCGAAGCCGCGCAGGGTCTCGATGTTGCGCTGGGTCGCCGGGTGGGTCCACATCCCCGCGTCCATGGCGGGTGCCACCACCACCCGGGCGCGGCTGGCGGCCACGATGGCCGTCACCGCGTCGTCGACCAGCCCTGCGGCAAGCTCCCCGATCAGGTTCGCGGTGGCCGGCGCCAGAACGATGGCGTCGGCCGCCTCGGCCAGCTCGATGTGGGCGATGTGCTGGTCGGGGTCGAGGGTCATGACATCCGTCACGACCGGCCGGTGGGTCAGGGAGGCGAAGGTCAGCGGCGTCACGAATGCGGTGGCGGCTGGAGTCATGGCCACGTCCACGATCGCCCCGGCGCTCATCAGCTGGCGGACGAGGCTGACCGCCTTGTAGGCCGCAATGCTGCCGCTGACTCCGACCACCACCCGGCGGCCGACCAGCGTTCCGTCGGTTCCCTCGGTCACGTCCGCGCCTCCGCCCGAGCGCTGATCAGCTGATAGGCGTACCGGATGCCGCGCAAGGTGAGCTCCGGCTCCACGCGGTCGATGCCGGGCACATCCGCCAGCCATGGTTGGAGCGAGAAGCCGCCCGTCGCGATCACCGTGACCCGAGCCTTGTCCGGAGACGCTTCAACCACCTCTCCACGGATAGCGGCCAGGAGGCCGCTCAGCAGACCGATGTACCCGTTCACCGTCCCGCTCTGCATTGCCGCGATCGTATTCGTACCGATGGCGTGCGGCGGCCGCGCCAGCTCGATTCGCGGGAGCTTCGACGTCCGACCGACGAGGGCATCGATCGAGATCCCGAGGCCTGGGGCGATCGCGCCGCCGACGTAGGCGCCATCCGCGCTGAGGACGTCGAAGTTCGTGCTCGTGCCGAGGTCGATCACGATGGCCGGCCCGCCGAACTCCTCCCGCGCGGCGAGGGCATTGACCAGCCGGTCGGCGCCCGCCTCGGCCGGGCGATCGATCTCGATGTCCAGGATCCCATCCAGCGCGGCGGCGTCGACGATGGTCGGCCGAAGCCGCGCCCGGCGGGCGAGCATCCGCGTCCACCGCGCGACGAGGGGCGGGACGACACTGGCGACGGCCGCGGCCTCGACGTCCTCGAACCGGTGCCCGTCGAGGGCGAGCAGCCCGGCCACCGTTGCCGCGAGCTCGTCATCGGTCGCGCGCGCATCGGTCTCCGCCGACCACGAGCCCACCATGATGTCGTCCTCGAACAGCCCGAGCCCGGTGTTCGAGTTGCCGATATCGGCCGCCAGCAGTCGCATCAGCGGGACATCGTAACAGCCGTCTTGACCGATTCCGGCGGTGCTAGACTCCGCGCGATCCCGCAGGAGCAACCGATGGAGCCCACGCCCGAACCGCGCGCCAAGCTCTACATCAACACCGGTCTGGTCACCGACAAGAGCGACATCTACAACATCCTCCGTCCCCTGCTGAAGCAGACGGTGACCTACGCCTACTTCCGCGGAAACCAGGTTGCCAGTGGGGGCACCGGCTGGGTCGAGCGGCTGGTCGTGGACCATCCCGAGATCGCCTCTTACTTCACGCCGCTCTCGATCTGCCTCAACCTCGACTCGTTCGACTACCTCCAGTTCGACACCACCTCCGACCAGCTGCTGACCTACACCCTGGTCATCGGCTCGGAGAAGGTGGTGATCGAATTCGCGCAGGCGGCAACCGAGATTGGGCTCGAGGACGAGGCACCGGCTCGGGTGCCGGCCAGCGCCGACGAGATCGCGCTGGACCCGGACTTCATCCAGATGGAGCTGCTCCACTCGCCTGATGCCTCCGACGAGGACGAGGACGGCTAGCCGACGCGCTCCGGCCCACGAGCGCATCACCCTTTCCAACGGCCTCCGTGTGGTCAGCCAGACCATGCCCCACGCCCGCTCGGTGTCGGTGGCCCTGTTCGTCGGGGTCGGCTCCCGCCACGAAGCCGACGTCGAGGCCGGCCTGTCGCACATGGTCGAGCACCTCGCCTTCAAGGGGACGCGCGGCTATCCAGAGCCGGGCGCGCTGTCCGAGGCGATCGAGGCCTGCGGTGGGTCGGTGAACGCCTCCACCGACCGCGAGCTGACCGTGTACTCCGCCCGAGTGCCGCGCAGCCGCGCGGATCGCGCGTTCGAAGTCGTCGCCGAGCTCGCACTCCATCCGCTCCTGCGCCCGGCAGACCTGGTGGCCGAGAAGCCGGTGGTGGTGGACGAGATCCGCGCCTACGTCGACTCGCCGTCGGACCATGTCTTCTCCCTGTTCGACGAGCTGCTGTTCGGGTCGCATCCGCTCGGGCGCGAGATCGCCGGCACCCCGCGGACCGTCCGGCGGACCACGCATGCCGGCGTCGAGCGGCACTGGCGACGGTGGTACACGCCCCAGCACATGGTCCTGGCCGTGGCGGGTTCGATCGAGCACGCCGCCGTCCGAAAGGCGGCCCGCAGCTGGTTCGCCCCGAAGGACCGGCCCCATTCGGCCTCCCGGCGCCCGATCCGGCTCCTGGCTCCTTCCGCCGCCGCGCCGGGCGCGGTGCGGGTTGGCTTCCGGCGGCTGAGCCAGGGCAACCTGTGCCTTGGCATGCCGGGTGTGGCGCGGACCGACCCCGACCGATGGGCGCTCGACCTGCTCACCGCGGTCCTCGGCGACGGGATGAGCAGCCGACTTTTCATCGAACTCCGTGAGCGGCGGTCGCTGGCCTACGACATCGGTACGTTCGCCACGTCGTACGCCGACTGCGGAACGGTTGGGATCCATGCTGGCTTCGACCCGCCGCAGGCCACCGCCGTCATCCAGGCCGCGCTCGAGCAGCTCGAGCGGGTCGTCCAGGAGCCGATTGGGACGACCGAGATTGACCG
>DATFEC010000215.1:0-4043 GCA_035251655.1 Candidatus Limnocylindria bacterium
CACGGCGCGTCCGTCCACGTTGTGCCCAACCCGGGCTGGGGCGGCGATCCGGTCACACTCGAGCGGATCGAATACTCGGTCATCGCAGACTCCTCGGTTGAGCTCGCGGCCTACGAAGCCGGCGATCTCGACCTCGCCGCGCCTCCTCCCGCGGAAATCCCGCGCCTCGAGGACGACCCGGTGGTGAGCCAGGAGATCCTGCGGGGCAACACCCTGAACGTCGAGTATTACGGGTTCGACTTCATCGACCCGAATTCGCCGTTCGCGCGCTCTCCGCTTCTGCGGAAGGCGTTCCACGAGGCCGTGGACAAGGACACGATGATCGCCGTTCCGTACGGCGGCGTCGGTAGTGCCGCCAGCAGCCTCGTTCCGCCGGGCATGCCTGGCTACCAGGAAGACGTCTTCGTGCCGTACGACGTTGAGCAGGCAAGGGAGGACTTCGATGCCGCCCTGGTCGAGCTCGGCCTCGCTTCGGCGGCTGACCTGCAGCTGCAGATCGGCTACAACACCGAAGGCACCCACGCAGACCGCGTCGCGTTCCTCCAGGAGCAGTGGCGTGAGGCGTTCGGCGTCGAGCTGGAGCCCGTGGGAATGGAGTTCGGAACCTACCTGGATCGGCTGTCGACGGATCCGTTCGACATCTTCCGGCTCGGGTGGATTGCGGACTTCCCGCACCCGCACAACTTCCTGTTCGACCTCCTCGGCTGCACGAGCCCGAACAACAACACGGGCTACTGCAACGAGGATGCCGACGAGATCATGGCCCAGGGCGCTGTCGAGTCGGATCCCGAAGCGCAGATCGCCCTGTACAACCAGGCTCAGGAAATGATGATGTTGGATAACCCGCTCATGCCATTCCGGTGGGGCGGTCGATTCACCCTCGTCAAGCCATACGTCGTGGGCCTCACGCCCATTGCGATGGACTCCGATGCCGGCTCGCACTTCTATCCGTGGGTGACGATCGCCGCCCACGAGGAGTAGGGTTCCGCACCAGTAAGGCGTAACACTGTCGGGCGGGCCGGGAACGGCCCGCCCGACGGCCACGGCGGCCGAGGGCTATTCTTCGGACGTCATGGCCGTCGGAACCACGACGGCAGGTGACATGGAGAGGCAGACGTGCTGACCTATATCGTTCGGCGGATCCTCTGGATCATTCCCGTCCTGTTCTTCGTGTCGGTCATCACCTTCGTCCTCATGCACGCCGTTCCCGGCGGCCCGTGGTCACGCGAGAAGCCGCTCCCGGCTGCAACGATCGAACGGCTGAACGACAAGTACGGGCTCGACGAGCCCGTCGTGGTCCAGTACCTGAACTGGGTTGGCCCCCTCGTCATCAGCAACAGCGAGGTCAGCTGCTGCGGCGGCCTGCTGACCGGTGATCTGGGGCCGTCCTACAAGTACATCGACCGCTCGGTGAACGACATCATCGCCGACGGGATCCTGGTCACGGTCCAGCTTGGGGCCATGGCCTTCCTCCTGTCGGTCGCCATCGGGTTACCGCTGGGCATCATCGCCGCCCTGGGGCACAACAAGGCACCCGACTACTCGGCGACGTTCATCTCAGTCCTCGGCATCTCGACCCCGACCTTCGTATCGTCCATCCTGCTCATCGTCGTCTTTGGCGTCGTCCTGGGCTGGTTACCGACCAACGCGCTGGGGTGGGAAGATGACCCGACGGCCTGGATCCTGCCGATCATCGCGCTGTCGCTGTATCCGATCGCCCAGATCGCTCGCTACACCAGGGCTTCGATGCTCGAGGTCACGCGGCGCGACTACGTGCGCACTGCCCACAGCAAGGGTCTTGGCCGGCGAACCGTGGTCATCGTCCACATGATCCGCAACGCGCTGATCCCGGTCGTGACCATCCTCGGACCGATCCTGGCCTTCCTGATCACCGGGTCGTTCGTCATCGAGTACATCTTCAGCGTCCCGGGAATCGGTCGTGCGTACGTCACCAGCATCAGCTACCGCGACTACAGCATGATCATGGCCATGACCATGTTCTACGCCGTGGTCATCGTCATGCTGAACCTGCTGGTCGACGTCCTGTACGCCTACATCGACCCGCGCATCCGCTACAGCTAGGAGCGCCCATGACCGAGCAGACGGGCGCCATCGAGGTTGGCCTACCGCTCGAGCGCCGGAAGAGCACGGGCCTGTGGCGCGACGCGTTCCGGCGCCTCCTCCGCAACCGCCTCGCCATCGTGGGCGGGATCTTCGTCATCTTTCTGCTGTTCATTGCGGTCTTCGGCCCGCAGCTCGCGCCATGGCCGTACTACGAGCAGCACCTGCAGGAAGTCATCGCCAATGGCAACCGCCCGCTGGTGCCCATGCAGCAGATCGAAGGCGTCGACCACGTTCACTACCTGGGGACCGATAACCTGGGGCGCGACCTGCTGAGCCGTCTGATGGACGGCGCTCGGATCAGCATGATGGTCGCGCTGGTCGCACAGTTCGTGGTGATCGTCATCGGCATCCCGGTCGGGGCCATGGCGGCGTGGTTCGGTGGCAAGCTCGACAACTTCCTGATGCGGATCACCGACATCGTGTACGCCTACCCGGACCTCCTCTTCATCATCCTGCTGGGGGTGGCCTTCCGGGAGACATTCTTCGGCCGTGCGATGGATGGGCTGTTGCTCGTCTTCGTGGCGATTGGCCTGACCTCCTGGGTGACGATGGCCCGGCTGGTCCGTGGCCAGCTGCTGAGCCTCAAGGAGCAGGAGTTCGTGGAGGCCGCCCGGGCCATTGGCGTGTCTGATCGCAAGATCGTGAACAAGCACCTGCTGCCGAACGCGACGGGCCCGATCATCGTCGCCGTCACCCTCGGCATCCCGGCCGCCATCCTGGCGGAGGCGACCCTCGCCTTCATCGGCATCGGCGTCCAGGATCCCCGCGCCAGCTGGGGCAGCCTGGTGGCCGACGGCCAGCAGTACGTCCGCTCCTTCCCGCACATGGTTCTCTACCCGGCCCTCGCCATCGCGGTGGCCCTGATCAGCTTCACCTTCCTGGGCGACGGCCTGCGCGACGCGCTTGACCCCAAGTTGAAGGGGAAGCAGTAGGTTGGCGGTCAGCGACCCGGAGACCCCGCCCGCCGGCACCGAGGTCAGCGACCTCCCAGACTCGATTGAGGTCGAGACCGAGGAGGGACGTCGGCTCGCGGAGCAGCTGGCGGATCGGAGCCGCCACGCCCGCAAGCTCCTTGAGGTTCGGAACCTGTCGACCCAGTTCTTCACCCGTGACGGGGTGGTTCACGCCGTCGATGAGGTCAGCTTCGACGTTGACTACGGCGAGACGCTGGGGCTGGTGGGCGAGTCCGGCTGCGGGAAGAGCGTGACCGCCCTGTCCCTGGTCCGCCTGGTGCCCGATCCGCCCGGCCAGATCACGGAAGGGCAGATCATCTTCGATGGGATCGACATCCTGAAGCTGTCGCGGTCAGAGATGCGCCGCCTGCGGGGTCGCAAGATCGGCTTCATCTTCCAGGACCCGATGACCAGCCTGAACCCCACGCTGCCGGTGGGGTTCCAGATCTCGGAGTCCGCTCGCACCCACCTCGGTCTGTCCCGCAACGCGGCCGGGGATCGCGCAGTTGAGTTGCTGTCGAAGGTCGGCATTCCGCGGGCGCGTGACCGGATGGGGGACTACCCGCACCAGTTCTCCGGTGGCATGCGGCAGCGGGTCATGATCGCGATTGCCCTCGCCTGCGACCCGATGCTCCTGCTGGCCGACGAGCCGACCACCGCCCTCGACGTCACCATCCAGGCCCAGATCCTCGACCTCATCCGCTCCCTGTCGGAGGAGTTTGGGACCGCCGTCATCCTCATCACCCACGACCTCGGAATCGCGGCCGGCATGTGCCGCCGGGTCAACGTCATGTACGCCGGCCGGATCGTGGAGACGGGGATCGTCGACGACGTCTTCGAGAACTCCCGCCACCCGTATGCCTGGGGCCTGCTCGACTCACTGCCTCGCATCACCGATGTCCGCGCCAGCCGGCTGCGCACGATCGAGGGCCTCCCGCCGGATCTCATCGACCCGGCGGTCGAGTG
>DATFEC010000268.1:0-7438 GCA_035251655.1 Candidatus Limnocylindria bacterium
TCACGGCCTGCCGTGGCCGGCGCGGCGATCCGTCCGGTGACGCCGGCCCCGCCGACCTCCGCCAGGAGGCCGTTGTCGAGGCGCATCCAGCCGTCCACGCGCGGCGCCAGGCGCTCGGCGGCGTGGGTCGCGACCAGGACAGTCGTTCCCACCGCCTGCCACTCGTCGAGCAGCTCGTCGACGAGGGTGAGGCCCTCCGCGTCAAGCGCCGCATACGGCTCGTCGAGGAGGACGAGGCGTGGGTGGCCGAGCAGAATCCGGCCCAGCGCAAGGCGGCGGCGCATGCCGGCCGAGAACCGGCCGACCCGGGCGTCGGCTTCGGTCGCGAGGCCGACCCGCTCGAGCGCGGTGCGGACACGGCCCTCCCGGTCGGGGGCGGGGATCCGGAGCAGGGCGGCAGCAAAGGCGAGGTTCTCCCCGGCGGTGAGATCGTCGTACAGCCCGGTGGCGTGGGGCAGGAGGGCCACCCGGGGCCGGATCTCCTCTGGCCGTTCGGCGACGTCGATGCCGTCGACCGCCGCTGACCCGAAGGAGGGCCGGAGAGCGGTGGCAAGGATGCGCAGGAGCGTCGTCTTCCCCGCGCCATTGGCACCGAGCACGGCCACCGCCCGCCCGGCCTCGACCCGCACGGAAACACCGGCCAGCGCCGGGCTGCGTCGGAAGAGCCGGGCCAGGTCGCGGGTTTCGATACCCGGCGTGGCCTGGTCAGGGACCCCTGTCGGGCGAACGTGGATGGTGGTCGGCGACATGCCTCTTCCCGTGGGCGGAGGGGCGGGTGGCGGAAGTGTGAAACCTGCCCCAGAATGCGTCAATTCCCGGGCACTCGCACACTGACCCCGGAGACAGGAGATCGTGACCATGTCCACGTTGCGCCCAACCCCGACCTCCCGCCACCTCCACGGGGCCGCGTATCTCATCATCGCCGTCCTGCTCGTCGCGGCGTGTCAACCGTCGGCCAGCGCCTCTCCGTCCGAGAGCGCGGCCGCTTCTGAGCACCAGATGTCCGAGGCCCCGTCGGAGGCCGCGTCCACCGCCCCGTCCGAGGGGCCCCAGAGCGGTGAGATCACGGTGACGATCGCGGGCAACTCGTTCGGTCCCGACCTGACGATCACCGCCGGCTCGTCAGTCGTGTTCGTCAACAACGACTCCGTCGGGCACACGGTGACCCACGGGACCGATGGGACGGCCGACGCCAACGCGGCGTTCGACGTCGCGGTGGCGGACGGCGAAACGACTGACCCGATCGTGTTCGACACGCCCGGCACGTACAACGTGACGTGCAGGATCCACCCGAACATGAGCCTGATCATCACCGTCGTCTAGCCCGGCTCCAGCCCGGCCGGAGGGTTTGACCCTCCCTCGGGAGCGGTGCTACCGTTCGGCGCCTGATGGATCCCGGCCTTCAGGCCCCCCTGCCCACGCCCACCGGTCGAGCCCACCGCCGCGCGCTGGCGAGCCGCGGCGAGACGGCGGCGACCGCCGCGCTGACCGTGCTCGGCCAGAAATGGGTGCTGCGGATCGTTCACTCCCTCGGGGAGCGGACCCAGCGCTTCTGCGAGCTGCAGGACGCATTGGGCGGCGCCAACTCGGCGACGCTGTCCCAGCGGCTCAAGCTGCTCGAGGACGAGGGCCTGATCTCTCGTCGGGTGGTGTCCAGCGTCCCGCCCTGGGTCGAGTACTCGCTGACCCCCAAGGGCCGCGAGCTGCACGAGGCCCTGGCCCCCATCGACCGCTGGGCGGACCGATGGGCGGCGACCGCCTGATCATCGGCAGCGGGCCCCGGTGAGCCACCCGGTCGCCGAGACGGCGCCCGGGGAGCACGTCGACGCGCTGGCCCTCGTTCGCGACACCGTCGCCGCAGCCGCCGGGCCGTCGGAAGCCGGTCAGGCAGCGGTCGACGTCCTGTACGAGCGCTTCCCCCACTACGACTGGGTGGGGATCTACTGGGTCGACCCATCAGGCACCGAGCTGGTGCTCGGGCCGTGGACCGGCCCGGAGGCCACCGAGCACACCCGGATCCCGATCGGCACCGGGATCTGCGGCGCGGCGGCGGCGAGCGGCCAGACGGAGATCATCGACGACGTGAACGCCGATCCTCGCTACCTCGCCTGCTTCACGACCACGCGGTCGGAGATCGTGGTCCCGATCTTCCACGAGGGTGTCGTCGTCGGCGAGATCGATATCGACGGGTCCGATCCGGCCGCCTACGGCGAGACCGACGCACGCTTCCTCGAGGAGGTTGCCGCCCTCCTCGCTCCGCTGCGCCCCGGGGCTACAACCCTGCCAGGGCCAGGAAGTAGCTGACCAGGTAGGGCAGGGCCAGCACCAGGACCACGATCCCCAGCGCCAGGCCAACCCAGGCGAAGACCTTCAGGTTCGGCGGTGCGGGGTGCTCGGGCGGCGGTGTCAGGCGCCGGGGGAGGCGCATTGGCCGTCGGGGCTCCTGGTGCTCGTAGACGTTCGGCTTCAGCTCAGGCATCGGCGTCAAGGGTAGCGGCCAGCGACCTCAGGCGGGCGTGCCGCTGCTCGCGCTCGTTCGCGTAGCGGGTGATGCCTTCGATGATGTGCTGCGGCCCGAGATGCGCCTCGTCGATGACCTCCTCCACCGTGCCGCCGGTGCGCCACCGGTGGTCCCAGTCCGATGAGAGCGAGTACGTCTCGCCGATCGGCCCGGTCACGAAGTCGTGCATCAGCTTGTACGCGCGGTTGGTGACGGCCATCCCGTCCAGCCGATCCGCCTCGGAGCAGATCCGGTCGCGGTACGCCTCGTCCTGGAGCCGCAACAGCTGAGGGCTGATGCAGGCCACGATCTTCAGATTCAGGTCGGCCGCATCGAGCTGGGGCAGGACCTTGACCAGGTTGGCGGTGGTCATCGTGCCCTGGACGTAGACCGTGCCGCCTCGCGGCCGGCGGGGGTCCGGCTCACGGATCAGGTACGCACCGCGCGCGGCCTCGACGTGCGAGGCCATGCCCAGTGCCGCGCGATCGGGGATCTCGACCGCCGGGCGGGTGAGGTGAAGGGCCACGATCGGCAGCGGTTGGGCGAGCGCCGCGGCCAGCACGACCGGCACCTCGTTGTGCTCCCACGGGTGGAGGTCGATGACGTGGCCCTCGGGGAAGAGCTGGGTGACTCCGGTCTCGTAGATCCCGAAATGGGTCCGTGAGTCCTCCGCCGTCTCCGGCCCGGAATGGCCGGCCACCCAGATGACCTTGCCCACCTTCAGCTGGCAGTCCTGCGCCAGCTGCGAGAAGAGGCGCATCGGTCCGTACTTCAGGTACGAGAACGAGCCGTAGGTGGAGCACGCCCCCCAGAACCCGTTGAACGTGTTCATCGGGTCGTCAGAGAGGTTGACCGATGCCAGGCCGACGGTCAGGCCGCTGTTCGTGAACTCGGTGATCTGCTGCGGCAGGAGCGCCCCGCGCAGGTTCGTGTCGCGGTTGTACCAGCCCCAGCCGGGAAGGTCCTCCCAGTCCTTGGCGAAGCCGGCGATGTTCGTCGACTCGGCAAGGTCCGCGGAGCAGACGATGAACAGCGGCCGATCGTAGTCGGCCCGGGCGGTGGCGTTGACCCACGCCCCCCACGAGGCCAGGGCCGTCCGGTTCGCGGCCTTCTCACCGGGCGCTTTGAACAGCGTCGGGGGATAGGCCGAGATATCGGTGAACCGCGGGTCGTCGAAGATCTCCGCCCCGCGGCCGCCGAGGTGGAACCCCTCGACCCGCTCGGGCACGAGGTTGGCGACCTCGATGAGCCGGTCGCTCACCGCGTCCACGACCTCGGTGTTGGCCCGCAGCACGGAGATGGCGAGCTCCAGGTTGCGTCGGGCCTGGTCGGTGCGCTCCGCCGTGTCAGCCGGGGCCTCGTGGTCGACACCCGCGTACTCCACCCCGTGGCGGGCCATGAACTCGTGGCGGACGGCCCAGAACTCGGGGGCATTCATCGGCCATGGCGTCCCGTGGCTCTTGTTGTCGTACTTGCCGTACCCGCGCCCCTTGCGCGTCCGGAACCATCCGACCGAGGGAACGCGGTCCGGGTTGTCGCCGCGGGCCGCCTCGAGCACGGTGGCGGTCACCGGGCCCCACTCCGAGCCGTCCATCGTGCCCGTCACGCGCCACTGGTAGGCCTCGAACCAGCTCTGTGGCGTGCCCGGCACGACCGAGGAGATCGCCGGGTCGTCGATCCCGTAGTCGTTCCAGTCCAGCAGGAAGACGAGGTTGGAGAGGCCCAGGCCCCAGGCCGAGTTCCGCGTCTCGTGACTGGCGCCGGGGGTCAACCCGCCCTCGCCCTCGACGACGAAGACCTTGACCTCCTCGGCACCGGCCAGCTTCAGGGCCACGGCCTGGCCGAGGGACGGGGGCATCCCGTGACCCGACGGCCCGGTGTTCCACTTCAGGAACAGGGTCTTGCCCTCCATCTCGGCATGCCCCGGCAGTCCGCCGCGTCGCCGCAGGAGCAGCATGTCCTCCCAGGTGAGTGCCCAGCGACCGTCATCCGGCAGGACGAAGCGCGGGTCCGCGTCGCGTTCCGCACGCGCCCGCAGGGTCTCGTTGAGAACGGCGAGGGTCGCGTAGACGAGCGGGACGGTGTGACCCGCCGACAGCACGAATCGGTCCGCGAACGGGAGCCACGGGCGGCGGATGTCCCAGCGCATCGCCCCCGACAGCATGAGCGCGACCAGGAGATGGACCTTCGACCGCGACCCGCCAGGGTGCCCGCTCTGACGGTAGTTCAGCGACAGGTCGATGACCTCGTCGATGACCTCGCGGATCAGGTCCCACTGCGGGAATTGGGCCTCCGCCTCGGCCAGCAGCCGATCGGTCCCCGCCGGCTGGACCGCGGTCATGCGCCTGGGTTCATCCGGCGGTCATCCGGCGGTCACCAGCTCGCCGCTGCGCTCCAGGGCGCCGAGCGACTCGCCGATCCGCTCGAGGGCCGCCCGCAGGTTCTCCCGGCTGTTCGCGTAGCTGAAGCGCAGGTACCCCTCCCCGTGTCGGCCGAAGGCCGTACCGGCCAGGGCGCAGACCCCCGCGTCGTAGAGCAGGTGGGTCGCGATCTCCGCGCTCGAGCGGCCGAACGAGCTGATGTTCGGGAAGACGTAGAACGCCCCGTGAGGCATGACGCAGCTGACGCCGGGGATCGCGTTCAACCCGTTCACCATGAGCTCGCGGCGTGCGATGAACTCGGCGCGCATGGCATCGGCGGCGTCCTGCGGGCCGGTCAGGGCGGCGATCGCGCCGGCCTGGGCAAAGGCGTTCGTGCAGCTGACCGAGTTGATCACGAGCCGGCTGTAGGTCGGCGCCAGCCAGCCGGGGACGACGCCGTAGCCGAGCCGCCATCCGGTCATCGCGAAGGTCTTCGAGAACCCATCGAGGGTGATCGTCCGGTCGGCCATGCCGGGCAGGGTGGCGATCGACAGCGGCTCGCCCTCGTACTGGAGCCGGCCGTAGATCTCATCCGCCAGCACCGTGAGGTCGTGGCGAACCGCGATCTCGGCGATGGCCCGGATGTCGTCCGCGGTCAAGATCGAGCCCGTGGGGTTGTGCGGGCTGTTGATGACGATCATCCGGGTTCGCGGAGTGACGAGGCTGGCCACCTCGTCGACGTCCATCCGGAAGTCGCGCTCCTCGCGGAGCGGCGCCGCAACCGCCACCCCGCCGACATACTCGGCCATCGACTCGTATATCGGGAAGCCGGGGTTCGGGTAGATGACCTCGTCGCCCTCTTCGACCAGGGCGAGCATGGCGAAGAACATGATCGGCTTGGCGCCGGGGGTGACGATCACCTGCTCGGGCGTCGCCTCGATCCCCTTCCAGCGTCGGACGTCGTCGGCAATCGCTTGCCGCAGCGGGGCGATGCCCTCGGCCGCGGTGTAATGGGTCATTCCCTGCTCGAGCAGGCCACGGGCTGCCGCGTCTTTGATGTGCTGCGGTGTGTCGAAGTCCGGCTCGCCGATCTCGAGGTGGATCACGCTCCGGCCAGTCGCCTCCAGCGCCCGTCCGCGGGCGGCCGCCTCGAACGCGGTCTCGGTTCCGATGCGGGACATGCGCTCAGCCAGCTTCATCGGGCCAAGTGTACCGATTGGGCCATTGCGGCCGTATGGCGGCGGATTGCTATACTTTCCGAAGCGAATCCACATCCGCACGGGAGTACTGCGAACCGTGACGCTTTCCGAGACCACACCCGAGACCCACACGACGACGCCTTCGGCCCTGCCCGAGCAGCTCGTGTCACTGACCGATGCCGCTGCGGCCAAGGTCATGGAGCTGCGCGCTCGAGAAGGGAAAGCGGAAGCCTCCCTGCGCCTGTTCGTCAAGAGCGGTGGATGCTCCGGGTTCAGCTACGGCCTGGCGTTCGATGACTCGCGGGCCGAGGATGACCGCGTGGAGTTCCACGGCGAGGTGCCGATCGTGATCGACGCGTTCAGCGCCCAGTACGTCGACGGGGCGGAGATCGACTACGTCGATTCGCTGATGGGCTCGGGTTTCGCGATCAACAACCCGAATGCGGTCAGCAGCTGCGCGTGCGGCTCGTCGTTCAATACCGACGGCTCGCCGTCCAAGGCCGGGGGCTGCCACTAGACCCCACCAATTCGCCTGACCCCTGACGACCCCGGTCCCGCCACCGGGGTCGTTCTCCGTTCAGTCGCTCGCCCCGTCGGGGAGCAGGCTCCAGATCTGACGGGCTCCGGTCACGCCCTTCAACTCGTGGGTCCCGCGGTCTTCGAACCGGAGGTCCGAGTCCGCCACCAGCTCGTGGGTGGTGGCGGAGACGAGCACCTCGCCGGCCGCAGCTAACGCCGTGACCCGGCTGACCACGTGGACCGTCACGCCACGGATGTTGTCGGGGATGACCTCCACTTCGCCCGTGTGGACGCCGATCCGAAGCTCGAAGCCGAGACGGATCGCGCCGTCGCGGATCTGGGCCGCACAGCGCAGGGCGCGCTCGGCGCCGTCGAACATAGCGATGAGCCCGTCCCCGGTGTTGGCGGCAACTCTGCCGCGGAACTTGTCGATCTGGCGCCGACAGTCGGCGGTCAGCTCGGCGAGCATCGCCGCCCACGCCGCCGGCCCGACCCGCTCCGCGGTGGCCGTCGAATCGACGATGTCGGTGCAGAGGAGCGTCGCCAACGTTCTCTCGCTCCGAGCGGCCGCGGGCAAGGCGAACGTGCGCATCCCGGCGAAGTCGAACTGGACGACGGGTTCGTCACCGACCACCCAGGCATCGTGGCTGGGCAGAATCTCGTACAGCATCCCGGGCCCGACCTCCATCTCCAGCCCCTCGGGAGTGATGTAATGGAGTACGCCCTCGAGCATGAGTCCCAGGTGGTGGTACTCGCACCAGTCCGTGCCGGCAATCGGCTTCACGTCGCTCGACCACCGCCAGCCGGGTTCGAAGGTGATGCGGCCGACCACGAAGTCGCCCAGGTTCCAGATGTCGGTC
>DATFEC010000177.1:0-7404 GCA_035251655.1 Candidatus Limnocylindria bacterium
CGCCCGGATCGCGGACCTGCGGATCGTGGCCCGCGCGACACCCGCCGACAAGCTCCGCCTGGTCGAGGCGGCCGAGGCATCGGCCCGCACGGTGGCGGTCACCGGCGACGGCGTGAACGACGCACCGGCGCTCCACCACGCGGACGTGGCCGTGGCCATGGGCAGCGGGACCGCCGTCGCTCGCGAGGCCGCCGACCTCGTCCTGGGTGACGACTCGTTCGGGACGCTGATGGATGCCCTTCGCGAGGGACGGCGGATGATTGCCAATGTCCAGAAGGGCCTCGTCTTCCTGCTCTCAACCCACGTCGCCCTGCTCGGCTACGTCCTCGTCGCGACGCTCGCTGGGATCAGCCTGCCCCTGCTCCCCCTCCAGATCCTGTGGATGGAGTTCTTCATCGACCTTTCGGCGGCGGTCGCCTTCGAGCGGGAGGCGGAGGAGCCGAATGCCATGTCCGTTCCCCCTCGGCGCCGGGATCACCCGCTCCTCGACCGTCGTCTGCTGATCGGGATCAGCCTGGCCGGCGCCTTCACGGTGGCAACCGCGCTGGCGCTCGTCCTCAGTGTCCCGGGCGACCAGGAACACGCGAATTGGGTGGCGTTCACGACCCTGGTTGTCGCCCAGCTGGTGCGCGCCAACGCGAACCGCAGCCTCCAGACGTCGCTCGTGCGCCTTCGGCCCAACCTGCTGCTGGCCGGCATGGGCGTGCTCTGGCTCGCCGTGCAGGCGGCCATCCCGTACGTTCCCCCGCTCGCCGAGGCGTTCCGCGCGTCGCCGCTTTCGGCCGCCGAATGGGCAGCCGTCGCGGTGTTCGCCCTGGCACCAGCACTCCTGGCCGAGGTGATGCGCCGACGCGGTCGAACCTGGGTGGCCTGAACGGACGATGAGGGCCGGGCAGATCTGCCCGGCCCTCGGATCGGTCTGTCTGTCTGCTAGACCGACTTGACCTTGATCTCGTGCGGCTTGATCGGCTCCACCTTCGGGATGGTCAGGGTAAGGATGCCGTCGCGGAAGGTCGCTTCCGCCTTCTCCGCGTCGACTCCTCCCGGGAGACTGATCACGCGGCGGAATTCGCCACGGCTGAGCTCTCGGAAGAGGTAACCCTCCTCTTCCTTCTTCTCGACCTCGCGATAGGTCCCGCGAATCGTGAGCGTGTCACCGGTGATGGTGGTCTCGATGTCGTCCAGCTTGACGCCTGGGAGCGCCGCCTTGACCACGAGTGAATCCGGCTTCGAGACGACGTCGATCGCCGGTTGCTCGAACCGGGCCAGGGTCATCCACTCGCCGGGAGTCACGAACGAACGGTCGAAGAGCCGGTCCATGGCCTCCCGCAGTGAGGGGCTGTCCGTGAACGGACGTGGCCGAATGAGTGTCATGGCACACACCTCCTGGCCGGATGATCCGGCTCCGCCGGGCGCACCGCGAAGGGCCAAAGCGACCGATTTGGGGGTACCGCCTACCCAACCGATGTCTCGGCGTGCACGGAGGACCCCGGCAAAGGGGCCGGATGGCCCGTGATCTCTCCGGGCGCCATCGGTACGCTCGACAGGTCGACCCTTGCACGAGGAGCACGCAGATGAGAGCGATCGTCGTCTACGAATCACACTGGGGGAACACCGAGGCCGTGGCCCGGGCGATTGCCGACGGAATCGGCCCCGAGGCCGAGGCCATGACCACCGACCAGGCGACGGCGGCGGCTGCGGCCGATGCCGATCTGATCGTCGCCGGGGCGCCGGTGATTGCCTTCGGCCTCCCCCGGGATTCCATGCGCGACCAGATCGCGGCCGGCGGCGAGAAGGCCCCCCGCCCACCGGACGTCTCGCATCCGCTGCTCCGCACATGGCTCGACGAATTGCCGGTCAGCGAGGGGTGGGGAGCGGCGTTCGAGACGCGCATCTGGTGGTCACCCAGGGGCGCGACAGGGTCCATCGAGGCGAAGTTGAAGAAGGCCGGGTACCGGATGGCCAGCAAGTCGGAGCGGTTCATCGTAGACGGCGCCTACGGGCCGCTGAAGGATGGGGAGCTCGAACGGGCGCGCGCCTGGGGAGCTTCCCTGGCGCGCGCCGCCGGGTTCTGACCGGCCGGCGGGAGGCCATGGGCGAGGGAGGCATTCTCCGCGGACATGCGCTCCTCGGTGACCGGTACGCGAACCGCGACACCGCCTTCACCGAGGAGGAACGCGACCGATTCGGTCTGCGCGGGCTGCTCCCGCCCCGGGTGCTGACCATCGAGGAGCAAGTCAGCCTCGAGCTGGAGCACGTGCGCAGGAAGTCGGACGACCTCGAGCGCTACATCGGCCTGGCCGCCCTGCAGGACCGAAACGAGACGCTCTTCCATCGCCTCCTGCGGGACCACCTCGAGGAGCTGTTGCCTATCGTCTATACCCCGACCGTCGGCCGCGCCTGCCAGGAGTTCAGCCACATCCTCCGACGCCCGCGCGGGGTCTGGTTGACACCTCCGGATATGGGTCGATTCGCCCAGCTGCTGCGCGATGGAGCTCCTGATGATGAGATCCGACTTATCGTCGTCACCGACAACGAACGCATCCTGGGTTTGGGCGATCAGGGTGCCGGTGGCATGCCGATCCCGATCGGCAAGCTGGCCATCTACACGGCGGCCGCGGGCGTGCCGCCCACGGCCACGCTCCCGGTGTCGCTCGACGTCGGGACCGACAATCCCGACCTCCTGGCCGACCCGTTGTACCTGGGGCATCCGGCTCCACGCCTGCGCGGTCCCGCCTACGACGAGGTGGTCGAGGCCTTCATCGAAGCGGTGAAGACCGAATTCCCGCGAGCCGTTCTCCAATGGGAGGACTTCAAGGGCCCCAATGCCCTTGCCCTGCTGGCCCGTTACCGCCACCGCCTGGCCAGCTTCAACGACGACATCCAGGGCACCGCGGCCGTGGCGCTTGGCGGTCTGCTGGCGGCCGAGCGGGCGCTGGGATCGCCGCTGGCGGCGCAGCGGGTCCTTCTCGTCGGGGCAGGAGCCGCCGGCGTCGGCATCGCGCGAATCCTGCGACACGCAACCGACGGCACCGGGTCTGTGGCGGTGCTGATGGTCGATCGCGAGGGTCTGGTCCACGCCGACCGGGACCTGGGCCCCGAGAAGCTGCCATTCGCGGTGGACCCGGGCGCATTCCCAGCAAACATGGTGGCGGCTGGCGGCGCCGCTCCGCTGGCGGACATCATCGAGCACTGGCGGCCCACCGTCCTGATCGGCACGACCGGGATCGGTGGCCGGTTCGACGAGGCCGCCATCCGAGCCCTGGGAAACGTCACCCACCGCCCGGTGGTCATGGCCCTCTCGAACCCGAACGCAGCGTGTGAGGCGGCCCCGGAGGACGTCCTGCGTTGGACCCATGGCCGCAGCCTGGTGGCGACGGGCAGCCCCTTCGACCCCGTGGCGGTCGATGGCCGCTCGCAGCCCATCGGCCAGGCAAACAATGCGTTCGTATTCCCCGGTCTGGGGCTGGGAGCCATCGTCGCCGAAGCTCGAGAGATCACCGACAACATGCTCGTCGTCGCTGCCCGGACGTTGGCCGCCTCGGTGCCGCGGCCCCGACTGGAGGCAGGATCGCCGTTCCCCGCGGTCAGCGACCTCCCGGCGGTGGCGCGGGCCGTCGCTTCCGCCATCGTTCGCGAGGCGCGCGACTCGGGATTCGGGAGGCACCTGCCTGACGAGGACCTGGGCACCGCGGTTGCCGCCGCGGCATGGGAACCGGCCTACGCCCCCCTGGCGGCCTAGCCCCCGCTCGATCCCGGGATCGAGCCAGCCAGCTCCTGGAGCGTTCGCCAGTTCGCGAGCCGGTCGTCCTGGGTCGCGAGGATCTCCGACGTCGCGGTGCCATCGGATGCGAAGTGCGGCACGAATCGGCCCTCGGTGCGGGCGAACGCACAGAAGTCGAGGACCGTGCCGTCGGGCAGATGGGACCAGTCCTCCCTGGGCGACGGATTGCCCTGGAGGCTGAGTCGTTCGCCAATCGTCGCGCCGCGCCTCGGGTCGTAGCTGAACAGCGGGAAGGCGCGGGAGTCGACGGCCAGCTTCGCCTGCCGGGTAGCGGCGTCGTCGGCGACGCCGTGCTCCGGCATGCAGGCGCTGTACACGATCACGACCGCCGGTCCGGGGAACTCGTTGGCGTCCATCACCGACCGGTAGAAGTGGTTGATGTGGGCCGGCGTCGTCTGCGCGACGAACACCTCGCCGTGGGCGATGAGGATTCGGCCCAGCTCCTTGCGCCGCTCCGGTCGGCCGTGAAGGGCCTTGCCAAAGGCGCTGAGCTTGGTGACCTGGCCGCCGAACGAGGCGGTCGAGGCCTGGCCCCCGGTGTTCGAGTAGACCTGGGTGTCGAGAACCAGGACCTTGATGTCCGCGCCGGAGGCGACCATCCGGCTCAGCGCCTGGAAGCCAATGTCGTACATCGCGCCGTCGCCACCGATCACCCACAGCCGACGGTCGGAATGTCCGGCCTGGTCCCAGCGAGCTCGCACGCCAAGAGCCACGGCTGGGGCGTTCTCGAACAGGGAGTTGGTCCAGGGCACGAGGAACGGGTTGTACGGGTAGGTCGAGCCGAACACGGTGTTGCAGCCCGTGGCGGCGACAATGCCCATCCCTTCCGGTCCGTGCACCTGGCGGGTGGCGGCCAGCAGCATGCGAATGGCCGTCGCCTCGCCACAGCCAGAGCACGAACCCGCCCCGCCCACGTAGCCGTGGGCGTGCTCGCCGAGCATGAGGTCGGCCAGCGCCTTCTCGTTTCGATACGCCTCGGGGGTAACCGGCAGTGAGCGGAAGAACCGGAAGTCACGCGTCAGGCGCTCCACGACGCCATCGTCCGTGGGATCAGCCAGGCTCACCTTGTCGACCATTCGCAGCGCGTCGTAGCCGAGGGCGTGGCAGACCTCGACGCACTCGCCGCAGCCCTTGCAGTGAACCGGGTTCACGAAGATCCCGAATTGCGCGGGCTCGTGCCCCTTGCGCGCCGGGACCTCGGCGTACTTCGTCGTGGACACGAAGTGGGATCGAGCCGTCTCCGCCGCCCGGTCTGCCGCCGGCTCCCCCGCTGCGAACGCGTCGAGCGCCGGCCCGAGCACGGACTCCGGCTGCGCCACGGCGAGGATCGCGGTGTCGGGGCAGGCATTCACACAGCTCATGCATCCCACGCAGGCGTCGGCGCTCAGCTCCGGAATGCGTGGCGCGAGTCCGGAGAAGTCGCGGGTCGCCGCAGTGCCGGGAGGTATGACGCTCCGCGCGACCCCCGGGTCGGCAGGCAGGTCGGCGTCGCCGCGGCCCGCTGCATACGCGCCGACGACCGTGGCATTGAAGTCGTCCACGTACGCCTGGATGTCGAACATCGGGAGCGCGGTGGCGGCCAGGCGGGCCTCGTGGCGTTCCTTGTCCTCGGACGCCTCCTTGATCAGGGGCTGCGCATCGCCATCCGGGCCACGGGCCGGGCGCGCCACCAACCTGGTGGGGGGCTCCGCGACCGGGAGCGGACTACGCCGGACCATCAGTCACCTCGGCGGCCATGGCCCGGACCATGTCACTGGTCGAGACGATCCCGATCGGCGAGGCGCCGTCCTCGGCGACGACCACCAGGCGGTGGACGTGGTACTCCTCCATCCGGGCCGCGGCGTCGGTGAGGCTCGCCCCGGCCGAGATCGTCAGCGCCGGCGTGCTCATCAGGTGACGGACCTGGAGGCCGCGCCAGGCGGTCCACAGATACTCGGTCGTCCGGGCGCGCAACATGTCGGTCTGGCTCACCACTCCCACCAGGGCCCCGGAATCGTCCACGACCGGCAAGCCGTGGATCCGGTGCTGGTCGAGGAGATGGGCCGCCTTGAGAAGAGGGGCATCGGACCGCACCAGGATCGGATCCGGCGTCATGAGATCACCTACCGTCACTCCCGCCACTGCAGGCGTCGCGTCGCCACTGATGGTCATCGTGCTGCCTCCATGAGCTGTCGAGGCGCTGGTAGGTAAGCAGGACTCAGCGCGTCGGTGACGTTGACCACGGAGTCATACGCAGCCGTGATGACCGCCAGGTTGGCGGCCAGGGTGACCGCTCCCCGCTTGCCGAAGAAGCGACCAAGTCGCTCTTCCACCGCCGCCAGGAGCTGGGAGCGTTCCAGTCCCGTCTGTCCGGCAAATGGCGTGATCCGCAGGAACACGCCGACCAGGGCCACGCCCTGCATCCGCACCTCGAGCTCCGGGCGCGGCGCATGCTGCCGGGCGAGGCTCGCCGTGTCGAGGGCCCAGACGTGAATCCCCCGGGACATGATCTCTGTCCGTGCCACGATCGGCAGGGTGGCCCATATCGCGTCGGGGTCGGTGAGCGACGTCTGGAGGAACAGCGATCCGCCGTCGACCAGACCGACAAGCGGCCTGCCATGGCGGAACGCCGCCACGTCGTACAGCGGCACGAGGTCAACCTGCTCGAGCTCGGCATGCTGACGAATCGGTTCTTCCGCGATCGTGAGGAAGTAGGTCGTCGGCAGGCCCTTCTTCTCCGATCCGTAGCGCGGATAGGCCTGGACGTAGAGATCGAACAGCTCGCCCACAAGGGTCGCGACCAGCTTGTTGGTCGTCACCGATCCGAACCCGCCGATGGAGTGTCCGCGCAGGCTGTACGCGCCACGAGGGCGGACGTCGATGGGGAGGGGCTCGAGTGCGAGCGGGTGGCGGATGCCCAGCACCGCATATGGCTGGGCCCGAGAGCGCTCGCCGTCGGCCAGCCACTCGAAGACCGCGGCCAGGTCCCCCGGCGCCACGTCCCGCGAGCCAAGGCCGGCCGATGCCGACACCACGCGGGGCACGGCGAGGCCCTCTGCCGCCCGGTCCGCAAGCGCGGCCTTGACCTCGCGCGTCAGCGGGTTGTCGTGGGCCGCCGGCTCATCGGTCCGCTCGACCACGGCGACGGTGACGGCGCCGCCCAGCGCGGCTGCGATCTCGTTGGCCGGGAACGGCCGGAAGGACGTCACGGCGAGGCTTCCGACCCGTCGCCCCTGGCGTCGCAGGTGGTCGACGACGGTGCGCGCGGTGTCCGCGATCGTCCCCATCGCGACGAGGACGTGCTCGGCGTCATCGGTCCGATAGGGGTCGACCAGACCGTATCGCCGCCCGGTCAGGTCAGCCCATTCGTCCATGGCCTTCCGCAGCTCGGATCCGAGAACCTGGTAGAAGGCGCGCTGACCGATGCGTCCCTTCATGTACGAGTCCTGGTTCTGGACCACCCCGGTCATGAGGGCGTCGGACGGCTCGAAGTACGGCCTCAGCCACAGTGCAGGGTCGCCAACGAAGTCGCGCAGCAGCTCGTCTTCGGGGAGACGGGCGTTCTCGAGGGTGTGCGTCGTCAGGAAGCCATCCTGCACGACGAGAAACGGCGTCTCGCTGGCCTCGGCCGCTCGGCGGGC